>JAAOZY010000362.1 GCA_012274205.1 Betaproteobacteria bacterium | reverse complement strand
GTGCTCACGCTGGCGGACGCCGACTACCCGCGGCCGCTGCCCGAAACGCCGGATCCGCCGGCGCCGCTACATCTGCGCGGCCGGCGCGAGCTGCTCGCGCGCCCCGGTCTCGCGATCGTCGGCAGCCGCAGCGCCACGCCGCAGGGAGCAAGCAATGCGCAGCAATTCGCACACGCTTTCAGCGCGGCCGGACTCACCATCGTGAGCGGTCTGGCGCTGGGCATCGATGCCGCGGCGCACCGCGGCGGCCTGGACGCGGCGGGCTCGACCATTGCGGTGCTCGGTACCGGGGCCGACCTACTCTATCCGCCGCGCAACCGCGCGCTGGGCGAACGCATCGCGCGCGAGGGGCTGATCCTGAGCGAGTTCGCGCTGGGCACGCCGCCGCATGCGGGCAATTTTCCGCGGCGCAACCGCGTGATCTCGGGTCTTGCGCGCGGCTGCCTGGTGGTCGAAGCTGCGCTTGCTTCGGGATCACTCATCACCGCGCGCCTGGCCGCCGAGCAGGGCCGTGAGGTGTTCGCGATACCGGGATCGATCCACTCACCGCATTCCAAGGGCTGCCACGCGCTGATCAAGCAAGGCGCGAAGCTGGTGGAAAGCGCACAGGACCTGCTGCAGGAACTCGGCTTGCCCGCGCCGGCCGCGCCGGACGCAGCCGCGCCCGCAGGCGGCCTGCTTGCGCAACTGGGTTACGACGCGTGTGACATAGACACGCTATGCGCGAGAAGCGGCTTGACTGCCAACGAGGTATCGGCCATGCTGTTGCAACTCGAGCTCGACGGAAAGGTTGCGAGCCTGCCCGGCGGGCTATATCAGAGAATCTCCTAAGAACCTCCCGCAAAATGAATTTTGCAAGAGGCCGAATTAGGGGAGTATGAGGGGAGCACCCCCTCATATAGTGACAAGGTTTAAGAGGCCGCCCAAAAGAATGTTCGACATACTCGTCTACCTGTTCGAAAACTACTACCACACCGAGCTCTATCCCGATCAAGATGCGCTGGCGCGCAAACTCAGCGCCGCCGGCTTCGAGCACGACGATATCAGCGACGCGCTCGCCTGGCTGCAGGGGCTTTCCGCCACCGAAACCGACGCGCTTCCGGAATCGCTTGCGCAAAGCACCGCATTTCGCGGCTACGCGGAGGTCGAGGCAGCCAAACTGGGCGTCGAAGGACGCGGTTTCATCGCCTTCCTGGAGGGCGCCAAAGTGCTTACGCCCCTGGTGCGCGAGATCATCATCGATCGTGCGATGGCGCTCACCGAAGACAGCGTCAGCATCGAGAAACTGAAAGTGATCGTGCTCATGGTGCTGTGGAGCAAGCAGCACTCGATCGATTCGCTCGTGCTCGAAGAACTGCTTTCCGACCGCGCGCAACTGCTCATGCATTGAGGCCGAATTCGGCAATTAAGTTGCTGTTTCGCTGAACTTTGTCACGGCACCTTGCCGTGTCTCCTTGCTTCTCCCTCTGGTTTGCACTTATCATGCTGCCGCTTGCTGCACGGTGCAGTTCAATTTTTTTGCCAAGGCTGCGCGCGCAAGCACGACCCCACTATGACCAAGAAACTGATCACCGCAGAGCAGCCATCAGTCGCGAACGATATTGCGCGCGGCCGAATCTACGAGTGCGCGCCCGCTCGCTGAGGCAATCTTATGGCCAAGAAACTCATCATTGCCGAAAAGCCTTCTGTTGCGAACGACATTGCCCGCGGCCGAATTTACGAGCGCGCGCCCACGCGCTGAGGCAATCTCATGGCCAAGAAACTCATCATTGCCGAAAAGCCTTCTGTTGCGAACGACATTGCGCGCGCAGTGGGCGGCTTCACCCGCCACGGCGATTATTTCGAGAGCGAGGAGTATGTGCTGTCCTCGGCGATCGGCCATCTGCTCGAGCTGGTGGCTCCGGAAGGCGTGGAGGTCAAGCGCGGCAAGTGGTCGTTCGCGAACCTGCCGGTGATTCCGCCGCACTTCGACCTGAAACCGATCGAACGCACCGAGGACCGGCTCAAGCTGCTGCTGAAGCTGCTCAAGCGCAAGGACGTCACCGGCGTGATCAACGCCTGCGACGCGGGGCGCGAAGGCGAACTGATTTTCCGTTACATCATGCAGCACGCAGCCAACAAGAAGCCGATCCAGCGCCTGTGGCTGCAATCGATGACCCAGGGTTCGATCCGCGAGGGCTTCGAAGGCCTGCGCACGGACAAGTCGATGCTGCCGCTCGCCGATGCCGCGGTGTGCCGCTCCGAGTCCGACTGGCTGGTCGGCATCAACGGCACGCGCGCCATGACCGCGTTCAATTCGAAAGAGGGTGGCTTCTACAAAACCACCGTGGGCCGGGTGCAGACGCCCACGCTGGCGATCCTGGTCGAGCGCGAGGACCGCATCCGCAAGTTCGTGTCGCGCGACTACTGGGAAGTGCACGCGACTTTTGCCGCCGCCGCCGGCAGCTATGGCGGGCGCTGGTTCGACGAGAAGTTCGCCAAGGCGGACCGTGAAGAGGATGCGGAGGCCAAGCCCGAGCGCCTGTGGGACGCCGCGCGCGCCGAAGCGCTGCGCAAGAAGTGCGAAGGCAAGCCCGGCATCGCCACCGAGGAAGCCAAGCCCACCACGCAGGTCTCGCCGCTGCTGTTCGACCTGACCAGCCTGCAACGCGAAGCCAACGGGCGCTTCGGCTTTTCCGCGCGCACCACGCTGTCATTGGCGCAGGCGCTGTACGAAAGGCACAAGGTGCTGACCTACCCGCGTACCGACGCGCGCGCGCTGCCCGAGGATTACCTGCCGACAGTCAAGTCCACCATGGAAATGCTCGCCGGCAAAGCCAAGGGCAAGGACAAGAGCGAGGGCGTCGCCGCGTATGCGCCGTTCGCGCGCCAGGTGCTGAAGGAAGGCTGGGTCAAGCCGAGCAAGCGCATTTTCGACAACACCAAGATATCCGACCACTTCGCCATCATCCCGACGCTGCAGGCGCCGGGCAATCTTTCCGATGCCGAGGCCAAGCTCTACGACATGGTGGTCAAGCGTTTCCTTGCGGTGTTTTTCCCCGCGGCCGAGTTTCTGGTTACGACGCGCATTACGCGCGTCGAGGGCGAGCCGTTCAGGAGCGAAGGCCGGGTGATGGTGAAGCCGGGCTGGCTCGCGATCTACGGCCGCGAAACCGAAAAAGACGATGCGCTGATGGTCGCGATCAGCGAGGGCGAGAAAGTCAAAACGAGCGAGGTCGAAATCAAGGCCAACCAGACCAAGCCGCCGGCGCGCTTCTCGGAAGCGACGCTGCTGTCGGCGATGGAAGGCGCGGGCAAACTGGTCGAGGACGAGGAACTGCGCGCGGCGATGAGCGCGAAGGGCTTGGGCACGCCCGCGACCCGTGCCGCCGTGATCGAGGGACTCATATTCGAGGACTACGTGAATCGCAACGGGCGCGAGCTCGTGCCCACGCCCAAGGCGTTTTCGCTGATGTTCGCGCTCGGTCATTTCGGCATCACCGAACTCACCTCGCCCGAACTGACCGGTGACTGGGAATTCAAGCTGAAGCAAATGGAGCGCGGCGAGCTCGATCGCGCCGAATTCATGGACCATATCGTCGAGTCCACGCGCGAGCTGGTTGCGGCGATCAAGAAGGGCGACATTCCGGATACCGCGTTCCTGACGCTGAAAGCGCCCTGCCCGAAATGCGGCGGCAAGGTGCAGGAGAATTACCGTAAATTCCAGTGCCAGTCCTGCGATTTCACCATCTGGAAAGTGGTATCGAGCCGCGAGTTCGCGCCGGAGGAAATCGAGGAACTGATCGCCCAGCGCAGCGTCGGCCCGCTGCAGGGTTTTCGCAGCCGCATGGGCAAGCCCTTCGCCGCGGCGCTGCGCCTGTCGCCCGAATTCAAGGCGGAATTCGATTTCGGGCAGAACGACAGCAACGAAGCGGTGCCGGATTTCTCCGGCCTGGAAGCGCTCGGGCCTTGCCCGAAATGCAAGTCGCGCGTGTTCGAACAGCCCATGGCCTACGTATGCGAGAAAAGCCTGGGTCCGGACAAGAGCTGCGACTTTCGCTCCGGCCGCATCATCCTGCAGCGGCCGATAGAGCGCGAGCAGATGCAAAAACTGCTCGCCACCGGCAAGACCGACCTGCTGCACCGCTTCATTTCGAAGAAAGGCCGTCCGTTCTCGGCCTTCCTCGTGCGCGGCGCCGATGGCAAGGTCGGTTTCGAGTTCGCGCCGCGCGTGGCCAAACCGGGCAAAGCCGCAGCCGAGCCCGCTGCAGCCGAAACCGCCGCGCCCAAGCCTGCGGCGAAGACGGCGCTGAAGACTGCCGCGAAGACTGCCACAAAGACCGCAAGGAAAGCGCCGGCCAAGACTGCGGCCAAGACTGCGGCCAAGACGGCAAAGCCGCGCTAGCGCGCAGGCTAGTCGCGTTCACGCTGCACCGAGGGCTCGCGCCAGCGTCTGCGCCACCCGGTCCATCCCGGGCAGATCCAAATCCAGATGAAACGGCAGGCCGAGCAGCCGGCTGCTGATGGCCAGGGTGGCGTCCAGTGTTCCGGCGACGCCGGCATCGGCGAACGCAGGATGCAGATGCAAGGGCGGCCAATACCAGCGGCGCGTTTCTATGCTTTCGGCGGCAAGGTGGCTGCCCACGCGCGCCGGGTCGGCGCCGGGCGGAAGCAGCACGCAAAATGCGGCATAGGCGCCCTCGGGCGGGCGCTGCTGAAACGCGAGCCCCGCGCACGCCGCCTGCAGGCGCTGGCGGTAGGCGTTAGCGCGGGCGCGCCGCAGCGTGGCGCGTTCGGGCCAGCGCGCAAGCGCCGCAAGGCCCACCGCCGCATGATATTCGCTGAGCTTGGCGTTGGTGCCGGCCTGGTGCACTTTGAAATCGACCGGGTCGATGCCGAAGTTCGACAGGCAGCGCACACGCTCGATCCAGCCGGCGTCGCCGCTGACGGCGAAGCCGCCTTCGCCCATGCCCATGGTCTTGGTAGCGTGCAGGCTGAACGCGACCGCGATGCGCTGGCCCGCGCCCTGATTGCCGAAGGCGCCGGCGGCATCGACGATCACCGGAATTCCGGTCTGCGCAGAAAACGCATCCCATTGCGCCGCATCGACCGGACAACCCAACGCGGTCACCGCAATGACGCAATCGACGCGCTGCGCCGCGGCGGCCGCGCGCGCGATCTCCGGCGTCAGCGTCCAGGAGTGCGGGTCGACGTCGGCGACGAGCAGGCGGTGCCCGGCGCGCCGGATCGCGGTACCGGTGGCGACAAAAGTCAGGGCGGGGACCAGGATGGTCGAAGCGGGAGGCAGCCCGCGCGCCGCCAGCAGCAGCTCGAGCGCCAGGGTGCAATTGGCGAGCGATACCACGGCGGCGTCTGCAAACCCCTCGGCCAGCTGCGCTTCGAAGCGCTTCGCCAACGGCCCGAAATTGGTGTACCAGCGGTGCTGATCGATTTCACGCAGCAGGCCGATCAGCTCGTCGGTCTGCGGCATGTCTGGAATAAGCAGGGGTATGCGCTGCACCGGGCTCGCCTCCTCGGACCGCCTACGCCTTTGCCGGCTTGGGGCTGCGCATGCTGCCGGCGACGATCTTGTATTCGAACAGGCGGCACTCGAGCGCGCCGTTGAACAGCGGCGTGCGTCTGGATACTTGCAGCCGGATCAATTTGGGCAGGTTCATGTCGGCGCTGAGGATATAGCAGTTCCAGCCGGCGAATTTCTGCTTCAGCACGTCGCCGAACTTGGGATAGAACTCGGCCAGTTCCTGCTGCTCGCCCATGCGTTCCCCGTAAGGCGGGTTGGTGAGCAGCACGCCACTTGCCGCCGGCGCGGAAATCTCCAGCGCGTTCGCCTGTTTCAGCTGCACCGCCTGTTCCAGCCCGGCCGCGGCGAGATTCGCCTGCGCGAGCTTGAGCGTGTCGCCGTAGAGCTCGCTGCCGTAGATCGGCAGCGGCGCAAGCGGCTTCCGCCGCGCCTCGGCCTCGGCGCGCAGCCCGCTCCACAGCGGCGCGTCGAAGGCTTTCAGTTTTTCGAAGCCGAAGGCGCGCGCACTGCCGGGCGCGATATCGAGCGCGATCTGCGCCGCTTCGACCAGAAAGGTGCCGCCGCCGCACATCGGATCGAGCAGCGCCGTTCCCGGACGCCATCCGGTGAGCGCGAGTATGCCGGCGGCGAGATTTTCCTTCAGCGGCGCGGCGCCCGCGGCGGCGCGCGCGCCGCGCTTGAACAGCGGTTCGCCCGAGGTATCGAGGTAGAGCGTGAACTGCGTTGCATCGAGGAAGGCGTGGATGCGCACATCGGGCGCGCGCGTGTCCACGTTGGGACGGCTGCCGACCGCGCTGCGGAAGCGGTCGCACACCGCATCCTTGATGCGCAGCGTGAGGAAATCCAGGCTCTTCAGCGGGCAGCGCTGCGCGGTGAGGTAGACGCGAATGCTGCGCGCCACGTCGAAGCGCTGCGGCCAGTCGAAGTCGTAGGCGGCGCGATAGATGTCCTCCTCGCTGCGGTAAGGCACGCTGAACAGGCGCAGCAGCACGCGCGTGGCGATGCGGCTCTCGAGGTTGGCGCGGTAGATGAGGCGCGTGTTGCCGGCGAAGGCGACGCCGCCGGCCACTGCCTGCACCGCCCCGGCGCCGAGCCCGGCGAGTTCCGCGGCAAGCGCGTCTTCGAGGCCGCGCGGGCAGGGCGCGAACAGCTGGGCGTCGGCTTGAAGGTTCATGGGAATGCGAGGATGATCGATCGGCGATTGAACACAAAAGTAACACAAAACCCCGTGAGCGAACGCACAACATCGTCAGATGCAGCAAACGCAGGCCTGCAGCGCCCGGAGCGTGATCCCGTAAGCGATGCCATTGCCGCGGCGGCGGATTTCGCCGCGGGTGTGCAGCTGCTCGACGCGGGCGATTTCGCGCGCGCGGAAAGCGCGCTGCGCGGCGCGCTCGCCCTGCGCCCGGGCGACGCCCAGGCGCATTACAAGCTCGCCAACGCGTGCAAGGAGCAAACGAAGCTGGCCGAAGCCGAGCGGCACTATCGCGCTGCACTGGCGCTGGATCCGGGCCACGCCGAGGCGCACAATAACCTGGGCGCGGCGCTGCAGCTGATGCAGCGGGCCGAAGAGGCCGCAGCGAGCTACCGCAGCGCAATCGTGGCCAAACCCGGCCTGTCCCAGCCTTACCTGAACCTCGGCCGGCTGCTGCAGCAGCTGGGACGGCCCGCTGAAGCTGAAGCCTGCTACGCTGCGGCGCTCGCGCGCGGGCTGGATGCGGAGGTGTTCCGGCATCTGCTCGATGCGGCGCAGGGCGCGAGCACGGCGCAGGCGCCGCCGGCCTATGTACGCGCGACCTTCGACGGGTTTGCGCAGCAGTTCGACCGCCACCTGACCGATACCCTCGATTATCAGCTTCCGGAAATGCTCGGCCGCATGCTGCGCGCGCTGTCGCCGCCGGCGCAACTGGATATCCTTGACCTCGGCTGCGGCACCGGCCTGTGCGGCGAGCAGCTGCGCGGCCTGGCGCGGCGCATGGCGGGCGTGGACCTCGCGCCGAAGATGCTCGAGCTTGCGCGCGGCCGCGGCTGCTACAGCGAACTTGCCCTTGCCGAGGCCGGGCAGTACCTGTCCGCGCAGGCGCAGGCGAGCTTCGACCTCGTGGTCGCGGCCGACGTGTTGATCTATATCGGCGATATCAGCCGGCTGCTGCGCGAAACCGCGCGCGTGCTGCGCGCCGGCGGCTGGTTCGCGTTCTCGATCGAGCAGCCGAGCCAGGCCTGCGAGAGCTACCGCCTGGAACCAAGCGGGCGCTACGCGCATGCGCTCGCCTATGTCAGGGGACTCGCGCTGGGCTCCGGGCTGGAGGAGCGCAGCTGCCGTGACGTCGCCATACGCAAGCATGGTGCGCAGGCGCTGCCGGGGCAGCTGCTGCTGCTGCAGAAGGCGCCGAACTAGGGTCCAGGCCGGACTGACCGGAGGCGGCCCCGGGATTGGATGATGCCATGGGCTTTCCGGAAATATTTAACGCCCGCTTGGCGCGGCGTGCGCGAGACTGGATACTATTGGATTGTTGCCCGCTCAACCAGGCCAATGAACAAATACCAGATCGCCACCCTGTTCGCCGCCGCGGGCAATTTGCTGCTGCTGCTGCTGTTACCGCCCTACGACTATATCGGCCAGGCGCACAACTTTGTGCCCAACTTCGACGGTTTCCTGTTCGTTTTCGGCGAGCATGCCAATCGCAGGATAGACGGGAATTTCCTCGCCATCGAAATCGTCATCGTGCTGATCAATGCGGCGATCGCCTGGCTGCTGCTGCAGGACCGGGTGCGCCTGCGGCGCCGCCTGGACCGGCAGAACCTGGTGCTGTTGGGCGTGGCGCTGAACCTGCTGCTGGCGCTGCTGTTCCCGCCGTTCCAGGACTATTACACCGGTTCGCAGGCCTTGCTGCCCTCGTTCGACGGCTTCTATTTCCTGTTTGCGGATAATTCCAGCCGCGTGCTGATTACCGCCGTGCTGTGGCTGGAGATCTGTTTCATTCTGGTCAACGGCGCCATGTTCTGGCTGCTGTTTTGCCGGCCGGGGCCGCGTGAACTGAGCGCCGCCGAGCGCTATGCGCAGCCGCTGGAGGCGCGGGACGCCGGCGCGCGCAGCAAGACCTGAGACGGCTTAGAGTTCGTTGCAAAATGAAATTTTGCGACGGCCGATATAGGGGAGTATGAGGGGAGGTATCCCCTCATAATGCCACCGACTCTTAGCGCGCCCAAGCCGGCTGGCGGCCTCAGCCGGTGAACTCGGCGGCGATCGCCGCAGCGTCCCGCACCTTGGCATAGAGGCCGTTCAGCGCCGCCAGGAACGCCGCATGCACCTGCGCCGCCGGCACGCGCTGCTCGCCGAATGCGAGCGCGCGCGTGGCGCAGGCGTCGTGCGCAAGGCTGCAGGAAAAACCCAGGTCGAATGCCGCGCGGGTGGTCGCGTCCACGCACATGTGGGTCATCATGCCGGCGATGACCAGGTGGTCCGCGCCCTGCGCGCGCAGGTGCTCCAGCAGGCCGGTGCCGCGGAAGCTGTTGGGGAAATGCTTCTGTATCACCGTTTCGCCCGCGCGCGGCGTGACATTGGCGTGGATGTTCACGCCCTCGGTATCAGGCAGGAAGAAACTTGCGCCGGGCCGGTTGGATACGTGCTGGATGTGCACCAGGGGCAGTCCCTGGTCGCGAAAGCCCTGCAGCAGCCTCGCCGCTTGCAGGCTCGCCTCCGGGCTGCCTTCCAGCTCCATCCTGCCGCCGGGGAAGTAGTCGTTCTGGATGTCGATGATGATCAGGGCTGGCTTCATGGCGATGCTCCGGCTGGGTCTGGAAACTAGGGTCGGGAAAGCTGCGCAGGGAATTTCAGGCGCCGTGGATGCGCGCGGCGAAGCCGGCGTCGCGCAGCGCGCGGATGATCTCCTGCACGTGCTCGCGGCCGCGGGTCTGCAGCACGAAATCGACCTCGGCCGTCTGCAGCGGCAGATTGGTGAAGGCGCGCTGGTGGTGCACCTCTTCGATGTTGGCGTTGGCCTCGGCGAGGCAGGCGGTGACCGTGGCGAGCGCCCCGGGCAGGTCGCGCAGCTCCACCGTCAGCCGCGTGAGACGGCCGGCGCGCTCACGCTGCCGATCGTGCGCGAGCTCACGCGCGGCATCCTGCTCGTGGGCGAAGGCGAAATCGAGCACGCCATCGTGCTGTTGCTCGAAATCGAGAAGACCGTGGTCGAGGGCGCGGGCGCGGCGGGGCTCG
>JAAOZY010000361.1 GCA_012274205.1 Betaproteobacteria bacterium | reverse complement strand
GTGTCATCTTCACGCGGCTGGCCATGAATTTGACGCTGCCGCCGGGGCTGAAGCCGGGATAGTCGAGTTCCTTCTGTGGCTCGATGCTGTAGTTGATGTTGAACAGCCGGCGCTCGTTCTTGATCGCAGTCACGGTATCGACCCAGTCGAGCCGGTTTTCGTCGCCGATGACGCCGCGCGCCGCCAGCGCCTGGTACTGCTGCAGATTTGCCTTGATTTCGCGCTCTTCCTCGTTGGCGCTGGCGAGGCGCGTCTGCACTTCAGTGCGCTGCGCCGATGCTGAGGTCGCGAGCTGCCTGGTTTCCTGCAGATAGCGATCTGCGGCGTAGGCGCAGAATGCGCCTGCGGCCAGCAGCGCGACCAGACCTGCAATCGGCAGGCGCATTCGTTTCAGGTCGCTGCGCGCGAATTTCATCTGCCGAGCTTCCTGATGACTGTGACGCCGAAAGAGGCGTCCTCGGCGATGGCGCGTTCCGAGCCGATATCCCCGGCGAGCGTGTCCCCGGCAGTGACGGCAAAGGGCATGCGGATTGCCGCAACGTCCAGCTGAGGATTTTTCTTTAGCGTGGCGATGAATTGGCTCGCCATGTCGGTGATCGCGCGCAGATCGACGCGGCGCGCGCCCACCACGCGCGCCGAGATCACTGCCAGGGCATATTGCGGTTCGATCGCGACGGCAGCTGCACCGGGGGCAAGCGTCGATTGGGGCGGAGGTGGCGGCGGCGTGGGTGTGCCGCCCTTGGGGCTGGCATCCGCCGGCGGCTTGCCCACGCTCCACACAATGTGCTCGATCTCCACCTGCGGAAATCCGGCCAGCGCCTTGCTGATTTCAATGTACAGCTCGGCCGGCGCCGCGGTCTCCGACTGCAGCAGGCGGTACTGCCTGATGGTTGCCTTGAGGTTCTCCGTGGAGGTCGGCGTTTTCGGAAAAGTGGCGGTGACGCGCGCATATTCGGCGCTGAGCGTCTGGTACCGGGCCTGGTCGGACTGTATCTGGCCGCGCAGAATGTAGACCTCGAGCAGGCGTACGCCCGCGAACAGCAGCGCCGCGGCCAGTGCCGCCAGCCCGAGCCCATACAGGCCGCGGCTGATCTGCCACAGGCGATAGTGATGGCGGTGCTGCTCCTGCGCAAACTGCTCCGCCGGGGGCGTGACGGCCACCGCGCGCAGGAACAGGGCGTCGCAGGGTGCTTCGGGCGGAAAACTTTTCAGTCCCGCTTTGCGGCACTGCTCGTCTGCGTTGACGATGTGATAGCGCAGCACCTCGCTGTCGCGGCACGCCTCCTTGATCGCCGCGTGGTATTTCGCCGCCGCGAGTATCATCACGTCGATGGGCGTGGCTGCCGTAGGCAACTGGCGCAGGGTTACCAGATATTGCTGCAGGCGTGCCGATTCGGCGGCACAGGTCGCCGCTACCGCCGCCACGTCGTCGAGGTTCAGACGACCGACGCGGGAAAAGCGTATCTTGCCGTCCTCGACATAGCTTTGGCGCATGCCGGTCTGCTGCACGCTTACCAGCAGACAGCGCGGCGCCTTGAGCCCGGCACCCTTGAGCAGGGCGGGCGCGAGCAGCGCGGTGGAGTAGACCCCGGTCAGGCGGCATTCATTCTGTTCCAGCGCGCTGAGCCAGGGCTGGAACTGCTGCGTGTTGGAGAACGAGGCGTACAGCACTTTCTCGTTGCGCCGCTCGCTTTTCTCCAGACCGAGCGACATGCTCAGGGTGAGGCTGGTGTCGCGGTAGCGCTGTCCGAGCTTGCGCGCGAGCACCTGGCGCCGGTCACTGCGTCCGAGGTAGGGAATGGTGTCCTGGTGGTAGTCCTCCTCGACCACGTCGACCACCAGGTAATACAGGTTGCGCGTGCCCTTGAGGTAGGCGGAAAAGGCCGCAATCCCCCGATCGTCGCGCTCGAAGCTGGCATCGACCGACAGGTTGCCGCGCGACAGGGAATGGGCCGTCAGCCGGCTGGCGGTCAGGTAGAGCAGTCTTTTCGGCTTCGCCATGGCGCTAGAACTTGATCTTGCTGATGGAGTCGTAGATCGGCCCAAGCACCGACAACATCACCCAGCCGAGGAGCGCCCCGAGAATGACGGTCATTGCCGGCTCTATCATCACCTCGACCTTGCCGATGGCATCTTTCACGTCACGGTTGTAGAAGTAGGACACGTTGAGCAGCGCATTGTCGAGCTTGCCGGATGATTCTCCGACGCGCAACATGCGTATCACCAGCGGCGGAAACAGGCCCACGTCCTGGAATGCGGTGGAAACGTTTTTCCCCTCCGCAATCTGCTGTCCGGCGCGTTCCAGGCCTTCCTTGATCACCAGATTCCCGGCGATTTCCTCTGAAGTCTTGATGCAGTCGAGGATGGTGATGCCGGCCGAATACATCATGGCGAATATGCTGGCGAAGCGCGACAGAATGATCTTGCGCTGGATCGGCCCGAGCAGGGGCAGGCGCAGCTTGAAGTCGTCGAAGCGGTAGCGGAAGGTGGGACTGCGCTTGAGCGCGAGCCTGATGCCGATGAACGCGATTACCGGTGCGGCCAGGACCGCCCACCAGTAGTTGATGAAAAAATCCGAGACCAGGATCAGGATGCGCGTCTGCAACGGGATCGGCTGGCCGGTGCTTTTGATGAAGCCGAGCATTTGCGGCACCAGGTAGATCATCAGGAACATGGTCACGGCGAGCACGATGCTGCCGACGAAGGCCGGGTACATCATCAGCTTCTTCGTCTGCGCGATCAGCTCGTCCTCCCATTTCAGGTTTTCCGCGAGACTCTTCAGCACCTGGGACATGCGTCCGGTTTCCTCGCCGGCGCGGATCAGGCTGGCGAACACCACCGGGAACACGTCGGTGTAGTCCGCCATGGAAGACGACAGGTTTTGCCCGCCCTGTATGCTTTCGATCAGGCCGGAAATGACTTCACGAAAGCGCGGGTTCTCGACACTGTCGCGCAGGTCGATCAGCGACTCGATGATGGGCACGCCGGCTGCGGTCAGCTGCTCCAGGTGAAAGCAGAAGTTGATCAGCTCCGGCCTTCCTATCGCGCCCTTGAACATGCTGGCGCGCCGGCGCGCC
>JAAOZY010000360.1 GCA_012274205.1 Betaproteobacteria bacterium | reverse complement strand
GTGCACCACCACCGAGCCGGCGAAATCGTGGAACTCCGCGCCGAAGGCGCCCTTGATCCATTCCTGTATGCCGTAATGCTGGTTCCAGGCGATACCCTCAAAAAAAGGATAGACGAAGCCGACCAGCAGGAAGGTCGCGGCAAGCTGCGGATAGAAGCGGGCGCGCTCGGCGATGCCGCCAGAAACGATCGCCGGAACCGCACCGGCGAACGTCAGCAGGAAGAAGAATTTCACCAGCTCGTAGCCGTTTTTCTGCGCCAGATGCTCGGCGCCGCTGAAAAAGTGCACGCCGTAGGCGATGCCGTAACCGATGAAAAAATAGGCAATCGTGGACACGCAAAAATCGCACAGGATTTTCACCAGCGCATTCACCTGGTTCTTCCAGCGCACCGTGCCGAGTTCGAGAAACGCGAAGCCCGAGTGCATGGCGAGCACCATGATCCCGCCGAGCAGGATGAACAGCACGTCGCCGCCCGTTCTTACGTTTTCCATATCCCCCTCCATGTCTTTAGAAATTCGTAGCGGCCGTGCCACGCAACGCGCGGCCGGCCGGAAATTTGTCCGCGCATTATGAAGTTTTTTGCGCGGTTTGTATCCTGCCTTCGCCGTGGACGCGGTCCCGCCGCTTGTGCTAGCGTGCGCGCAATCATGATCCCCTGGCTCGGACGCGATGATCCGTTTCCGCCGCTGAACAGCGCGCTGAAGCAACCCAACGGCCTGCTCGCCGCCGGCGCGGACCTGTCGCCGCAGCGCCTGCTCGGCGCCTATCGCCAGGGCATCTTTCCCTGGTACTCGCAGGACGAGCCGATCCTGTGGTGGAGCCCGGACCCGCGCATGGTGCTGATTCCGGCCGAATTGAAGATTTCGCGCTCGCTCGCCAAGACCCTGCGCAATCGCCGCCAGGAGATCCGCTTCGACACTGCGTTCGAGGCGGTCCTGCATGGCTGCGCCACCCGGGGCGGGGTGGCCGGGGGCGGCACCTGGATTACCGATGCCATGCGCGACGCCTATCTGCGCCTGCACCAGCTAGGCTATGCGCACTGCGCGGAAACCTGGATCGACGGGGAATTGGCGGGCGGGCTGTACGGCGTGGCCATCGGCCGCATGTTCTACGGCGAGTCCATGTTCACCCGCGCGCGCGACGCGTCCAAGGTCGCCATGGTGCACCTGGTGCGGCGGCTGCAGCGCCAGGGCTACGGCATGATCGACTGCCAGATGCACACCGCCCACCTAGCCAGCCTGGGCGCGCGCACCATTGCGCGCAGCGAATTCTCACTGCGGCTGCGGGAATTGGTAGACTATGCGGCGACGCCATGCACATGGGATGCGCCCGAGCCCGATAACGATGTCGCTGCTTAACGATCTGCCGCATGCGGTACTGCAGTTCTACGTGACCGCACCCTATCCCTGCAGTTATCTGCCGGAGAAACTCGCGCGCTCACAGGTGGCCACCCCGAGCCATCTGATTTCGAACGAGGTGTACGGCGAGCTGGTGCGCGCCGGCTTTCGCCGCAGCGGCATCTTTACCTATCGCCCCTACTGCGACGCCTGCCGCGCCTGCATCCCGGTGCGCATTCCGGTGGCGCAGTTCAAGGCCACGCGCGCCCAGCGCCGCGCGTGGAAGCGGCACGCTGCGCTCGAAGCCTCATCGCAGAGCCTGCGCTTTCGCAACGAGCACTACGCGCTCTATCTGCGCTATCAGGCACAGCGCCATTCCGGCGGCGGCATGGACCAGGACAGCCGCGACCAGTATTCGCACTTCCTGCTGCAGAGCCGCGTCAACACCCGCCTGATCGAATTCCGCGAGCAGGACAAGCTGGCGATGGTGTCCATCGTCGACATCCTCGCCGACGGCGTGTCTTCGGTGTACACATTTTTCGAACCCGGAATCGCGGCGGCGAGCTTCGGCACCTACAATATTCTGTGGCAGATCGAGCAATGCCGCAGCCTGGGCCTGCCCTATCTCTATCTCGGTTACTGGATCAGGAACAGCCGCAAGATGGCCTACAAAGCCAGGTTCTGCCCGATCGAAGGCCTGATCGACGGCGCGTGGCGCCCACTCGCAACCGGGGAAATCGACTAGGGGTCTGTAACAAAACGAAGGGATACGCCGCGAAGGAAGTCCCCTTGGGGGATCTCCCCTCGTGCTCCCCCATGTCACCCGTAACAAAATGACTTTTGTTACGGGTTCTATGCGCGGGTGCCGGCCCGGCCGCTTGCCGCGGTCCGCAGCTTTCCTCTGCCCGCGCGCCGCGCGCGGTAAAATCGCGCCATGCTGTATTCGCTGGCACGCCCCCTACTCTTCGGCATGGACGCCGAGATTGCCCACCAGCTCGCGCTCTCCTCGCTCAAACTGATCGAGCGCGGCGGCATGGGCGCACTGCTGGCCGATACCGGACCGGCACGGCCGGTCAGGCTCATGGGCCTGGATTTTCCGAACGCGCTCGGCCTGGCCGCGGGCCTGGACAAGAACGGCGAATATATCGATGCGCTGGCTGCGATGGGTTTCGGCTTCATCGAGATCGGCACGGTCACGCCGCGCCCGCAGCCGGGCAACCCCAAGCCGCGCCTGTTCCGTCTGCCCGGGGCGCAGGCCCTGATCAACCGCATGGGCTTCAACAACCACGGCGTGGAGCGCCTGATCGCCAATGCGCTGCGCGCGCGCTACCGCGGCGTGCTCGGCATCAATATCGGCAAGAATTTCGACACGCCGATCGGGCGCGCCGCCGACGACTACGAGTATTGCCTGGCGAAAGTGTATGCCCATGCG
>JAAOZY010000359.1 GCA_012274205.1 Betaproteobacteria bacterium | reverse complement strand
CGTCATCACGATGCCGCTGCTGGTGGCCGTGGCAGGCGCGACGTTTGTCGCCGGGCGCCGGCTTGGGTTCAGGGTGCCAGGGAAGGTGGTGCAGACCCTGGGTCCGATCCTTGCCAAGCTTGCGCGCGCGGCGTGTCGAAAGGCAGGCATTATAGAGTATCCCCGGCCCCGGGGCGCATCGGGTGCACAGGACCCGGGCCAAACCCGCCCACGATTAATTGCTTTACATCGTCTAGACTTGTTGCTAGCATTTAACGTAAATTATATGTATCGCGCCTAACCGGGGATAGTTCAAAGGGAAATTCACCTTGGACCTAGACATATTCAAGCCTAAAGCGCCGCCGCTTTTCGGCATGGACATCAGTTCGTCCGCCGTGAAGATGGTCGAGATCGTCGACGCCGGCAAGGGCGCGCTGCGGGTGGAACGCTATGTGATCGAGCCCCTGCCCAAGGACGCGGTGGTGGACGGCAATATCACCAACCTCGAAGCCGTGGTGGAGACGGTCAAGCGCGGCTGGAAGAAGCTCGCCACGCGCACCAAGAACGTGGCCATGGCGCTGCCCACGGCGGCGGTGATCACCAAGAAGATCGTCGTGCCTGCCGGCCTGCGCGACGACGAACTCGGCATCCAGGTCGAAACCGAGGCCAACCAGTACATCCCGTTTGCCCTGGAAGAAGTCAACCTCGACTATCAGGTCGTGGGCCCGGCGCCGTCCAACGCCGAAGAAGCCGAGGTGCTGATCGCCGCCTCGCGCAAGGAAAAGGTGGAGGACCGGGTCGCCGTCGCCGAGGCCGCCGGGCTCAAGGCGCTGGTCATGGACGTCGAGTCCTATGCGGTGCAGACCGCGTTCGAGCTGATCAAGAAGCAGTTCCCCGACGACGGCAAGGAACAGAACATCGCGCTGGTCGACATTGGCGCCAACGTCATGAACGTCACCGTGCTGCGCAACGACCAGACGGTGTACACGCGCGAGCAGGCATTCGGCGGCAGCCAGCTCACGCAGGACATCATGCGCCAGTACGGCATGAGCCAGGAGGAGGCGGAGAACGCAAAGCGCACCGGCGGCCTGCCCGATTCGTACGAAGCCGAGATCCTGCGCCCGTTCCTGGAAAACCTGGCGCTCGAAGTGCAGCGCGCGATGCAGTTCTTCTTTACCTCCACCCAGTACACCAGCATCGAGCATATCCTGCTCACCGGCGGCTCGGCGGTGATTCCCGGGCTGGAAGACATCGTCGGTTCGCGCTCCCAGGTCAATACCCGGGTCGCCAATCCGTTCGCGAGCATGCAGGTGTCGCCGCGCATTCAGCCGAAGAAGCTTCTGGTGGACGCGCCTTCGATGATGGTCGCGTGCGGCCTGGCCATGCGGAGGTTCGATCCGTGATCCGCATAAACCTTCTGCCTTGGCGCGAAGCGCGACGCAAGGCCCACAACCTGCAGTTCTACATCCTCATGGGGATGATCGCCGGCCTGGCCGCGTCGATCGTCCTGCTGGTGCATGGATATTACGCCACGCGAATTTCGATTCAGGCCGAGCGCAACCGCTTCCTCAAGGACGAGAATGCCAAGCTCGACAAGGAAATCGAGGAAATCAAAAAACTGAAGGAAGAGATCCAGGCGCTGCTGTCGCGCAAGCAGGTGATCGAAACGCTGCAGGCTGACCGCGCCCAGACGGTGTATCTGCTCGAACAGCTGGTGCGCCAGACCCCCGACGGTGTCTACCTGAAATCGGTCAAGCAGACCGGCTCCAAGGTCAACCTGACCGGCTACGCGCAATCCAATGCGCGGGTGTCGACGCTGATGCGCAACTTCGAGGCTTCCCCGTATCTGGAAAACCCGGACCTGGTGGAAATCAAGGTTGCCAACGTCAACAACAAGCGCCTGTCGGAATTTACCCTGAACGTGCAGCTCAAGCGGCTGCAGACCGAGACCGACGCCAAGGGCGCGGCGGGCAAGCCCGCTCCGGCGAAGAAATAGGGACGGGCGATGAATAAACTGCTCGAACAGTTCCAGCACCTCAACCCCAAGGATCCGGGGACCTGGCCGGCCCTGCCCAAGCTGCTCGCGCTGCTGGTGACCCTGGTCGCTCTGGTTGCGGCGGGCTATGTGGCCGACTGGCAGGGCCAGATGGACGAACTCGTGGCCGGCGCCGAGCAGGAAGCGAAGCTCAAGGACGACTACAAGGGCAAGAAGCAGCTGGCGATCAACCTCGACCTGTACCGGCAACAGCTGCGCGAAATCGATACCTCGTTCGGCGCACTGCTGAAGCAGCTGCCGAACAAGTCGCAGATGGATGCGCTGCTGGTGGATATCAATCAGGCGGGTCTGGGCCGCGGCCTGCAGTTCGAGCTGTTCAAACCGGCGCCGCAGGAAACGATGAAGGATTTCTACGCCGAACTCCCGATCGCGGTGCGGGTCACCGGCAGCTATCACGACATGGGCCAATTCGCGAGCGACATCGCGCAGTTGTCGCGCATCGTCACGCTCAATGACCTTTCCATCCAGCCCGCAGGCAAGGACAGCAGCGTGCTGGTGATGGACACCAGCGCGAAGACCTTCCGCTATCTCGATGACGAAGAAGTGGCGAAACAGAAGAAGGCCGCCAAGAAACCGGCACCGGGCAAGAAATGAGAAATCTCGCGATCATCGCAGTCGTGCTGTTGCTTGCCGCATGCGGCGGCGACGAGCATCAGGACCTGAAGGCGGAACTGAAGAACCTCACCAAGGACCTGCGCGGGCACGTGCCGCCTCTGCCGGTGGTGAAGCCCTACGAGCCGGTCCCCTACAAGGCGTTCGACTTGCCCGATCCGTTCGGCCCGGCCAAGATCGAACTCGCCACCGGGGCCGCCGCAAAGAGCAAGGGCGGCGCCAACGCGCCCGACGCGAACCGCCCGAAAGAGCCGCTCGAGGCCTATCCGCTGGAATCGCTGAAAATGGTCGGCACGCTGTCGCAGAAGGGCGTCAACTACGCGTTGGTGCGCGCCGACAGCAGCGTATACCGGGTCAAGGCGGGCAATTACCTTGGGCAGAATTTCGGCATCATCACCGGAATTACCGACAATCAAATCAACCTCAAAGAGCTGGTGCAGGATGCATCCGGCGACTGGACTGAGCGCAAGGTCGCGCTGCAGCTGACCGAGGCGGACTCGGGCAAAGGAAGGTGAGGATACCTATGGCTAAAATTCTCGGCGTATTCGGCTTTTTAACCGCGACCCTGTGGGCTGCCGCCGCACTGGCACAAGGGCCGCTGAACAGCGTCGAAGCCTTCAACGTGTCGCAGCAGAGCGGCAAGGTCATCATCAAGCTCACGCTCAAGGAAGCGCTCAAGTCGCCGCCCGGCAGCTTCACCGTCGCCAACCCGGCGCGCATCGCCATCGACCTCCCCAATACCGTGAACAACCTCGGGCGCAGCAGCCAGCGCATCGGCGAAGGCGAGCTGCTGAGCATGAACATGGTGCAGGCCGGCGAGCGCACGCGCATGGTGCTCAACCTGCGCCAGCTGGTCAGCTACGACACCCAGGTTGACGGCAAGGACCTGGTGGTCATTCTCGCCGGTGCGCCGGTTGCGAGCGCCGGGCCCGCGGTCACCCACTTCGTTCAGGCCAAGGCCGTCGATACCCACGCCGTGCGCGACATCGATTTTCGCCGCGGCAAGTCCGGCGAAGGCCGCATCGTGGTCGACCTGTCCGACAGCTCCACCGGCATCGACATCCGCGCCCAGGGCCAGAACCTGGTGATCGATTTCTTCAAGACATCGCTGCCGGACAAATTGCGCCGGCGCCTGGACGTGACCGATTTCGGCACTCCGGTCCAGTCGATCAACACCTTCGGCCAGGGCGAAAACGTGCGCATGGTGATCACGCCCAAGGGCCTGTGGGAGCACAGCGCCTACCAGACCGACAACCAGTTCGTGGTTGAGGTGAAGCAGGTCATCCCCGACCCGAACAAGCTCACGCAGGGCAGCAAGCCCGGATTCACCGGCGAAAAGCTGTCGCTCAATTTCCAGAACGTGGAAGTGCGCAGCGTGCTCAATGTGATCGCCGATTTCACCGACCTCAACATCATCACCAGCGATGCGGTCGGCGGCAACCTGACGCTGCGCCTCAAAGACGTGCCGTGGGACCAAGCGCTGCAGATCATCCTCGACACGCGCGGCCTGGACATGCGCAAGAACGGCAACGTGGTGTGGATCGCGCCGCGCGACGAACTCGCGACGAAGGAAAAACTGGCGCTCGAATCGCAGCAACAGATCGGCGAACTCGAGGCCCTGCGCACCGAAAGCTTCGTGCTCAACTACCAGAAGGCAGCCGACGTGCAGTCGCTGCTCACCTCGCCCAATCAGAAAGTGCTGTCCAAGCGCGGCAGCGCGGTGGTCGATGCGCGCACCAATACGGTGTTCGTGCAGGACGTACCGACGCGCCTGGAGGAAGTGCGCAAGCTGATCGCCCAGATCGACGTGCCGGTGCGCCAGGTCATGATAGAGGCGCGCATCGTCGAAGCCAACGACAGCTTCAGCAAGAACCTGGGAGCGAAATTGGGCTATAACGAGAAAGTACCGGGCGGCGACTGGATAGTGGGACAGGGCCTGCGCACCTCGTTCGGGCCGAGCCTGACGAATACCGCGCAACAGACTTCAAATGCAACCAACACTGCAACGCTTGGAACCGGAAGCGCGGATATAGCGGACGCAGGCGGCCAGAACGTCAATCTGCCGGCGACCGGCCTCGGCGGCTTCAACGCCGGCGTGATATCCACGATACTGTTCAACCGGAATTTCACGCGCTTCATTACGCTGGAACTGAGCGCGCTGGAAGCCGACGGCAAGGGCAAGATCATTTCCAGCCCGAGGGTGCTGACCGGGGACAAGGTCGAGGCGATCATCGAGCAGGGCACGGAATTGCCGTACCAGTCCGCGACCTCGAGCGGGGCCACCAGCGTGTCCTTCCGCAAGGCCAACCTGAGCCTGAAGGTGAAGCCGCAGATCACGCCCGACGGCAATATCATCATGACGCTGGACATCAACAAGGACTCGGTAGGCCAGGTGACCGCCGCCGGCTTCGCCATCGACACCAAGCACGTGAAGACCGAGGTACTGGTCGAAAACGGCGGCACGGTGGTGATCGGCGGCATTTTCAGCCAGGACGAGCGCAACACCACCACCAAAGTGCCGCTGTTCGGCGACATACCGGTGCTCGGCAACCTGTTCAAGAACAACAGCAAGACCGACAACAAGACCGAGCTGCTGGTGTTCATCACGCCCCGCATCGTCGACGACCGCCTTACCGTGCGCTGATCGCTTGCGCGCGGCACAGAGAGCCGGCGCCGCCGGCTCTTTTTTTGTCCATGCGCATGCGGCTGCTAGAATGAGCGGGTGAATAATTCGGAAAACATATTTCTTGTCGGCTTGATGGGAGCCGGAAAGACTACTGTCGGCCGGCAGCTCGCCGCCGAACTGGGCAAGACCTTCCACGATACCGACCACGAGATCGAACGCCGAACCGGGGTGCGAATCTCGCTCATATTCGAGATCGAGGGCGAGCCCGGATTCCGCGCGCGCGAGAAGCAGGCGCTCGAGCAGATGACGCAGCTTGCCAATGTGGTGCTCGCCACCGGCGGCGGCGCGGTGCTCGACGCCGACAACCGCCGCCACCTCGCCGCGCGCGGCGTGGTGGTCTACCTGCACGGCCAGCCGAAGGACCTGTGGCACCGCACGCGCCACGACAAGTCGCGGCCGCTGCTGCAGAATACCGATGCGCTGGAGAAGCTGCAAAACCTGTATCTGCAGCGCGATCCGCTGTACCGCGAGATCGCCGACATCGTGGCCGACACCGGCCGCCAGAGCGCGCGCGCGTTGTTGCGCCAGCTGCTGCCCCAATTGCGCGAACGATGCAGACTCTCCGCGTAGAGCTGGGCGAGCGCGCCTACCCGATCCACATCGGCGCGGGGCTGCTCGCCGATGCGCGCCTGTTGACCCCGCACCTGGCGCAGCCGCGCGTCGCCGTGGTCACCAATACCACGGTGGCGCCGCTGTACCTGGCGCGCCTGAGCGATGCGCTGCACGCGCAGGGCGTGGAGCTCATCAGCATCGTGCTCGAGGACGGCGAGCGCTACAAGGACTGGGCCACGCTCAACCGCATCTACGACGCCCTGCTCGAGCGGCGCTGCGACCGCAAGACCACGCTGATCGCGCTGGGCGGCGGCGTCGTCGGCGATCTTGCCGGGTTTGCCGCCGCGACCTATATGCGCGGCATCCCCTTCATCCAGGTCCCGACCACCCTGCTGGCGCAGGTGGATTCGTCCATCGGCGGCAAGACCGGGATCAACCATCCGCTGGGCAAGAACATGATCGGCGCGTTCTACCAGCCGCGCGTGGTGCTGGCCGACACCGCGGTGCTGAAGACGCTGCCGCCGCGCGAACTCTCGGCCGGGCTGGCGGAAGTGATCAAGCATGGCCTGATCCGCGACCAGGCCTTTGTCGCCTGGCTGGAACAGAACCTGGAGAAGCTGCTCGCCTGCGACGAACCGGCGCTGGCGCACGCAGTGCGGCGTTGCTGCGAGATCAAGGCTGCGGTGGTGGCGGAGGACGAGCGCGAGACCGGCGTGCGCGCGCTGCTCAATTTCGGCCATACCTTTGGCCATGCGATCGAATCCGGCCTGGGCTACGGCGAGTGGCTGCACGGCGAGGCGGTGGCCGCGGGCATGGCGATGGCGGCGGAGCTGTCGCGGCGCCTGGGCCTGATCGCGCCGGCCGACGTGGAGCGTATCAACGCACTGCTCAGGCGCGCCAATCTGCCCGTGGCCCAGCCCGGGATCGCGCCCGCGCGCCTGCTCGAGCTGATGGCAGTGGACAAGAAAACCGAAGGCGGCAGGCTGCGCTTCGTCCTGCTCGAGCGCATCGGCGCCGCGTCCATGCGCGATGGCGTGCCCGGGGATCTGCTGCAGCAGGTTCTGGCGCCCCGCACTGGCTGAATTCAGTGCGCCGTGCACCAGCGTTGTGCACGGCTAAACGCTTGAAGTGACACGGGTCCACGGGTAAAATCGACGGTTCCGCCGGAGAAAGCGCAAGCCTCACGAGCGCGTTTCCGGAGTCAATTTGCAGCTAAAGGTACCCGCGTGAACCAACCGGTTTCAGCAGCGCTACGCCCGGCCGCCCAGGGCTTGTACGACCCCGCCAACGAGCATGATGCCTGTGGCGTGGGCTTCGTCGCCAATATCAAGGGCGTGAGGAGCCATGGCATCGTCGATCAGGGCCTGCTGATCCTGAAGAACCTCGCCCACCGCGGCGCAGTCGGGGCCGACCCGCTCGCGAGCGACGGCGCCGGCATCCTGATCCAGATCCCGGACCGGTTCCTGCGCGAGGAAATGGCGGCGCAGGGGGTGCAGCTTCCGCCGGTCGGCCAATACGGCGTGGGCATGGTGTTCCTGCCGCAGGAAGCGGCTTCGCGCTTCGCCTGCGAATACGAAATCGAGCGCGCGATCAAGGACGAGGGGCAGATACTGCTCGGCTGGCGCGATGTGCCGCGCGACAATTCCGGACTGGGCGAATCGGGGAAAAAACTCGAACCCGTGATTCGTCAGGTGTTCGTCGGCCGCGGCGGCGACGTGACCGTTACCGACGCGCTCGAGCGCAAGCTCTACATCATCCGCAAGGCCTCCGGCCACGCGATCCAGGCGCTGCGCCTGACGCATGGCAAGGAATTCTACGTGGCGTCGATGTCGGCGCGCACGCTGGTCTACAAGGGCCTGCTGCTTGCCGACCAGGTGGGCCGCTATTTCAAGGACCTGCAGGACCCGCGCCTGGTGTCGGCACTGGCGTTGGTGCACCAGCGCTTTTCCACCAACACCTTCCCCACCTGGGATCTGGCGCACCCGTTCCGTCTGATCGCGCACAACGGCGAGATCAACACCCTGCGCGGCAACGTCAACTGGATCCGCGCGCGCCAGCAGGCGATCTCCAGCCCGATACTCGAAGGCGACCTGAACAAGATCTGGCCGCTGATCTACCCGGGGCAGTCGGACTCGGCTTCGTTCGACAATGCGCTCGAACTGCTGGTGATGTCGGGCTACTCGCTCGCGCACGCGATGATGATGCTGATCCCGGAGGCATGGGAAAAGCACGACACCATGGACGACAACCGCCGCGCCTTCTACGAATACCACGCGGCGATGATGGAGCCCTGGGACGGGCCGGCGGCGGT
>JAAOZY010000009.1 GCA_012274205.1 Betaproteobacteria bacterium | reverse complement strand
GCCTGATCGACGTGGCGGAGCATTACCCCGCGGCGCTGTCGGGCGGACAGCAGCAGCGTGACGCCCGCGCCGGGTTCATGTCCGGTGACGCGCCCGGTGAACAGATTGCGGTGCCCGAGCAGCCGTGCCACCGCCACGCTGGCGGGCCGCAACAGCACCTCCGCGGGCGCGCCCTGCTGCACGATGCCGCCGCCGCTCAGCACCGCCACGCTGTCGGCCTGCGCCGCAAGATGCGGATCGTGGCTGACCGCCAGCACCGGCAAACCGAATTCGTGCACCTCGGAGATCAACTCGGCCATGACCTCGTCGCGCGTGGCGGCGTCGAGCGCTGAGCTCGGCTCATCCAGCAACAACAGCTGCGGCTTGCGCGCCAGCGCCCGCGCCAGGGCCACGCGCTGCTGCTGTCCGCCCGACAGCGCCGCGGGGTAATGCTCCGCCACGTCGATCAGGCGTACGCGCGCCAGCAGTTCCAGCGCCTGTGCGCGTCGCTGCGCGCCGCGCGGCAGCGCAAACGCAATGTTCTCCCAGGCGCGCAGATGCGGAAACAGCGCATAACCCTGCGGCAGATAACCGACGGCACGATGTTGTGGCGGCAGGCCGCCGAAAGGCTTTCCCTGGGCCGGCAGCAGGCCGGCGATGGCGCGCAATAGTGTGGTCTTGCCCGCGCCGCTTTGTCCCAACAGTACGGTAAAGCCCTCGACCTCGAAGCGCGCCTGCAGGCGCAGCGGACGGTCGATGCAGTAATCGATGCGCATTCGTTGTTTGAATATGAGGGGATACCTCCCCTCATGCTCCCCTGAATTTGCCGCTGCAAAAAATCATCTGCAACTGAGGTTCAAAACAGGCGCTGGCGGCGCGATGCCAAGCCCAGCAGCAAGGGCAGCGGCATCGCCACCAGGAAAAATACCCACAGCAGCGGATACACCGCGGGCAGCCCGATATCCTGCAGGTTGACCCAGAGTTTGACCGGAATGCCCTGCGGGTAATAGGCGAGGATCAGCACGATGCCGAACTCGCCCAGGGCGCGCACCCAGGCGAGCGCAATGCCGGCCGCCACACCCAGGCGCGCCAGCGGCATGCTCACCTGCCAGAATGTCTGCCACGGCGATTTGCCCAGGGTCAGGGCAATATGTTCCAGTTCGCGCGGCACGCCTTCGAACGCGGCGCGCGCCGCGACCACATAGTACGGCAAGGCGGCGTAGAACTGCGCCAGCACGAAAGCGGGTGCGGAATTGGTCAATTCCACGCCGGTGCCAGCCATCATGCCGCCCACCGGCCCGTAGGGGCCGTACAGCGCGGTGAGCAAAATGCCCATCGCCAGCGGCGGCGTGAGCAAGGCCAGCAGGATGATGGCTTCCAGGATCCATTTGCCGCGAAACGACTGCCGCGCCAGCCACCAGGCCAGCGGCGTGCCAAGAGCGACGATCAGCACCAGTGCGATCAGGCTATAGCCGAGCGACACGCCGATGGACGCGGTATCGCCCGCGGCGAAGTGAAACTCGCTCCAGTGGGTGGCAAACGCCAGGCCGATGAACGGCCCCGCGATGAGCAATAGCGTAAGCGCGCCGATCAGGGCCGGCGCGCGCGCCCGCGGCAGTCCATCGGCCGCTTGAACGTCAATGAGCGTACTCACCTTGCGTCAATCCCGGTGGTCTTGTTCGAACGGCGTTTAGAATAAACAAACGCCGGGATACCCGTCCAATCATTCAATCGGTCCACCCTTGGGCGGACTGTAGCCACTGTCTTTGAACATTTTCTGGCCTTCCGCACCTTGCAGAAATTGCACGAACTTCTCTGCCAGCGCGGGCCGTTTGCTGTCCTTCAGCACGGTGGCATAAAACACCAGCGGCTGGGTGCTCAGCGTGGCCTGCTTGCCGCTCGGCAGCTTGATGCTGAACTGCACGGTGTTATACCACTTGGCTGCCATCGCAGGATTGCTGAGGTTGATTTCGTCCGGCAACTGGATGAACGGCAGATGGTGCGAGCGCGCCGCGCTCAGATAGCCCGAGGAGGCATCGAGCTGCCCGGCCTCCAGGCGCGACAGCAGCGAAGCTTCGCTGAAAATCTGCCGCGGGTTTTGATAGCCACCCAGTATCCGCTCGGCCAGGCCGGGCTGCGCGTAATAGTTTTGCGCCAGCAGCATGGTGAAAATGATGTTCTGCCCTTGAGGGTCGGTCGCCGCGTCGGTACGGCCGAAGCGCAGGCCCGGGGTCTGCAGCACTTCGTTCCACGGCCTTTTTCCCTGTGCCGCGGCCTCGAATTCGGGCAGGAAGCGGCTCTTGGGGCTGTAGCTGATTACCATCTGGGTGCTGGCCACCGGCACGGCGGTGCCTATCATGCCGGCCTGTTTCAGAATGTCGATCGGCCCCGGCGTGATGGAAATGAACACATCGGCCTGCAACAACCGGCCCTGCAGCTGCCGCGCCAGGCCGTACGCGCCCTGGCCGATGCCCTGGTAGTCCACGCCCTTGGCTTTGGCAAACGCCGGGCCGATGAACCGGTCCATCACCACCCCCATCGAGCCGGCATAGGCCACGCGCAGCGCATCGGCCGCATGCGCCGCCGATGCGGCAAGAATGCAGGTGCCGCTCAGCAGCGCGCCGGCCCAATCGCGCAATTTCAATCGTTTTATAGCTCTCTCCCGGCGTGGAGTCGGTGTCGATCCGGTGTGGATCGGGTTCCGCCATTTTACTTCACGCCGCCTTTTGCACCTGGCTAAACCGGGTGCTTCCGGGCCTTCCGACTTTGCGCTATAGTTATTTCAACGGGAACCTGCAGACTCCCGTTCAGACGGTGTCCCGTCCAAGTTCTGCGGCATTCAACTTGCGAGGATATTCATGGACACCGTCATCACCCGCGCTACCATTTCGCAGCTGCTTCGGCATTCGCACTCCAAGTGGATCACGCGCGAACGCCCGAAAATTGATCGCATCGCCTGTCCCTGGCTGGTGCGGCGCTTCATCGATCCGCAAGCGCAGTTTCTCTACGTGCCCTCGGCTCAGGTACTCGCGCGGGCCAGCGCCGAGCAGGCGATTCCCTACGACGTGCCGGACGTGCAGTTTTCCCACCGCGGCGGCTTGTGCAGCTTCGACGCCTTCCTCGCCGACTTCGCCATCGACGAGCCGGCGCTCACGGATCTCGCGCAGATCGTGCGCGGCGCCGACACCGGAAAACTGGAACTTACGCCGCAATCGCCGGGCCTGCTCGCGATTTCGCTCGGGCTCTCGGTCAATTTTCCCGACGACCATGTCATGCTGGAGCACGGCTTGGTGATGTACGACGCTCTTTACGCCTGGGTCCGCAGCGCGCGCGCCGAGATTCACAACGCCGACTTGTTTGCGAAGGAGGCGCCATGACTGAAGCCAGGGAGCAGCCCCCCACGCCGGTGAGACTGGGAGAGGCCTTCTGGTACTGGCTCAAGCTCGGCTTCATCAGTTTCGGCGGCCCCACCGGGCAGATTGCGATCATGCACCAGGACCTGGTGGAGAAGCGCCGCTGGATCTCGGAGAAGCGCTTTCTGCACGCACTCAATTACTGCATGCTCCTGCCCGGCCCCGAGGCGACCCAGCTCGCCACCTATATCGGCTGGATGATGCATCGCAGCTGGGGCGGCATCATCGCCGGCGTGCTGTTCGTGCTGCCCTCGATGTTCATCCTGATGGGGCTGACCTGGATTTATCTCGTGTTCGGCAAGCTGCCGCTGGTCGCGGGCATACTCTACGGCATCAAGCCGGCGATCACCGCCATCGTGCTGTTCGCCGCCTACCGCATCGGTTCGCGCGCACTCAAGCACGGCGCGCTGTGGGCGATCAGCGCCGCGGCCTTTATCGCCATCTTCGCGTTCAAAGTCCCGTTTCCCTATATCGTGCTCGCTGCCGGCATCATCGGTGCGGCCGGCGGGCGCATTGCCCCAGGCCAGTTCGCCACTGGCGGCGGACACGGCAGCGCAGGCAGGCGCTATGGCGCGGCGATCATCGACGACGACACGCCCATGCCCGCGCACGCGCGCTTCAGCTGGCGGCGTTTCCTCGGCGTCAGCGCCGCGGGGCTCGCGCTCTGGGCCGGCGCCATCGCCTGGCTCTATTTCGCGCAGGGCTGGGACGCGCCCCTCACCCGCATCGGCTGGTTCTTCACCAAGGCCGCGCTGCTGACTTTCGGCGGCGCCTACGCCGTGCTGCCCTATGTTTATCAGGGCGGCGTCGAGACCTACGGCTGGCTCACGCCGCAGCAAATGATAGACGGGCTCGCGCTCGGCGAAACCACGCCGGGGCCGCTGATCATGATCGTTACCTATGTGGGTTTTGTCGCCGGCTGGACCAAGCAGATATTCGGGCCCGATGCGCTGTCCACGCTTTGGGCCGGCATTGCCGGCGGGGCGGTCGCAACGTTCTTTACGTTTCTGCCCTCGTATCTGTTCATCCTCATCGGCGCACCGCTGGTCGAGGCAACGCACGGCGACCTCAAATTCACCGCGCCGCTGACCGGCATTACCGCAGCAGTAGTCGGCGTGATCCTCAACCTTGCGGTGTTCTTCGCCTGGCATGTGCTGTGGCCGGCAGGATTCAGCGGCGTCTTCGAGTGGTTCTCCGCCCTCACCGGCGTGGCCGCGTTCATCGCGCTGTTCCACTACCGGGCCGGCATTATCCCGGTAATTCTGGCTTGCGGCGCCGCGGGCCTGGCTTACACTTTCGTTTCCTGAGGAAATCAACGGAGGAATGACATGGCAGCCTATCTGGTAGTCGACATCGAAGTCAGCAATCCGGCGCAGTTCGAGGAATACAAGAAACTGGCGCCGGCAGCGATCGCCAAGTACGGCGGGCGCTATCTGATCCGCGGCGGCGCCTACGAGGCAGTCGAGGGTGAGTGGAAGCCGCAGCGGCTGACGGTAGTGGAATTCGAGTCGATGGAGAAGGCCCGGGCCTTCTATAAATCGCCCGAATACCAGGCCGCGATCGAGGCGCGCAAAGGGGCGGCGAATATGAAGATGCTGCTGGTGCAGGGCGTCTAGCCGGAGCCGCCCGAGCGCAGCTTAGTGGTCGGGCAGTTCGACCGTCTTGAAATCGCCCGGCAGCACCACTTCGAGCAGCTCCAGATCGTCCGAATGCCCCAGTTCCCGGTGGCGGATGCCCGGGGGCTGGTGCGCGCAGGAACCGGCTTCGAGCAGCACTTCACCCACGCCTTCATAGTCGAACTTGATCCAGCCTTTGAGGACGTAGACCAGCTGGAACTCGGTCTCGTGCCAATGCGTCCTGCCGACGAACTCCCCGCCCGGGCGCGCGCGTATCACATGGGCGACAGCCTTGCCGCCGGTCGCTTCCTTGACGCCCAGGTCGCGGTATTCGAAGAAGGCGCGCAGGCCGTCGGCCTTGAACTCGCTGCCCTTCTGGTGGCTCACGCTGAATTTGCGCCTGGACATGTTTTCCCTTTCCGAAGACAATCCGCGATCGATCGGTAGCGCAGCGCGCACTTGGAAGCGCAGCGCGAGGCACGAGCCTCGAAACAGCCCGCGCGAGCTTTGTGCGCGGGCGGTCGCTAAAAAAAGGGCGCCGCAGCGCCCCGGATCGAATGAGTTTTCGAACTATTTCTTCGCCGCCGCCATCGGCTTTGCGGCCTTGGCTTCGATCCTGGCTTCCGGCTTGCCTTCTTTGCCATGGCTTTTCTTGTAGCGCTCGGCCACGCGGTCCTGTGCCTTGGCCAGCTGCTCCGTTTCTTTCTTTGCGGCCCCGGCGGCCTTGGCCTTCGTTTCTTCGGCCTTGGCCTTGGCCGCATCGTCCATGGGCGCAACGGCTATCTTGGCCTGGGCCAGCCCGGCGCTCAGTGCAATCGCCAATGTTACCGCCGCTAATATAGATCCGCGATTCATTTCAGCCTCCCGATTAATGTTGGGTCTGCGGCGGCGCGCTGGCGGCGACCGCTGCCCCGGATTCGCCCGAAGGCAGCTCTCTCCTGCCGGCCTTAACGTCTTGGTACCAGTATTGTGCATGTTCGCGCGCCCAGGTTTCGTCGACGTAGCCGTTGCGCATCCCCTCGTAGGCGCCGGTGGTGCCGACAGTACCGAGATAGATGTGTGTGAACGACCAGACGATGAACAGTATCCCGGCGATGACATGCACCGAGTTGGCGAGCATCATCTGCGCGCGCGTCTGGTCGAAGTTGGGAAAATCCATCACCAGGCCGCTGGCACAGGACACCGTGCCCAGGCCTATCACCCCGCCCCAGAACCAGATTTTCTCGGCGGCGTTGAAGCGCCCCGAAGGCACGACTGCATCGCCGATCACGCCGCCGCCCTTGGCCAGCCAGGTGAGGTCGTAGGCGCGCGGAAAATTGTCGCCGATGAATTTCAGCACGAACACCACGATGCTGAACAGGAAGATCGGGCCGACGAAGTTGTGCAGGTTCTTGCCGATTTCCGCGAGCAGGCTGAACAGCGCATAGCCGATGACCGGCAGCAGCACGTGCTTGCCGAACAGCATCGTCAGGCCGCTCAGCGCGAGGATGCAAAAGCTGATCGCCATGCTCCAGTGCGCGATGCGCTCGAACGGGGAAAAGCGCTCGATCATTTTGCCCGTGCGCGGGCTGTGCAATCCGATAGGGCCGTGCAGCGTGTAGAACAGGCCGATCGCAATCAGCATCAGCACCACCAGCCAGCCGCCGTAGCGGGTGATCGGGCCGTTGCGCAATTCGCGCCAGGTCTGGCCCTCGGTCTGGATGAGGACGCCCGTCTCGCGCCCCTTGACCGTGGTGAAGCCCTCCTTGCCCGAACGCGCGTCGCGCCACACCGGCGCGTTGTTGCCCGGCTGCACCTGCTGGCGCTGCGCCTGGGTTTCCTGCGCCTGCTGCGCCCAGGCGGTTCCGGCGAATGCCGCCAACAGCAGCGCCAGCCCGAGGAGTAGATACCGCATGCCTGCTTCCATGGCTCGCATATCGCCTCCTTATTGGCCGATGCGCACGTATTCGTTCTGGTTCTGGCTGCGCGTTCTGAGCGCTGTTTCCCAGCCGCTCTTGTCGCCCTTGTTCCAGGTCGAACGGGTGTACAGGCTATCCGCCGGAGCGCTCTCCCAGGGCTGGGTATCGGGTTTGCCCTGGTACTTGCCCTGCTCGTACTTGATGACCTGCTCCTTTTCGCCGCAGCCGCCCAGCGCCGCCACCGCAATCAAGGCCAGACCGGCGATTCCAAATTTGCGTGCGCTGATCATGATTTGGCTCCCGTCGGTGCCTGCTGCTGCGGATGGTCGGGCTTGCCGTAGGCCGTGCTCCAGCCCCACACCTCCGCGCCCTTGCCGCGCTTCAACGCACGGTCGCGGAATATGTCGGCGATGACGTTGCCATCGCCGCCGAGCAGCGCCTTGGTCGAACACATTTCGGCGCAGGCGGGCAGCTTGCCCTGCGCGAGGCGGTTCGAACCGTACTTGGCGAACTCCTCCTTGGAATTGTCCGCCTCCGGGCCGCCGGCGCAGAAGGTGCACTTGTCCATCTTGCCGCGCATGCCGAAGGCGCCCGCCTGCGGAAACTGCGGCGCGCCGAAGGGGCAGGCATAGAAGCAGTAGCCGCAGCCTATGCACAGGTCCTTGTCGTGCAGCACCACGCCTTCCTCGGTGCGATAGAAGCAGTCCACCGGACACACCGCCATGCACGGCGCATCCGAGCAGTGCATGCAGGCGACCGAGATCGACTTCTCCCCCGGCACGCCGTCGTTGAGTGTCACCACGCGGCGGCGGTTCACGCCCCAGGGCACCTCGTTTTCCTGCTTGCACGCAGTCACGCAGCCGTTGCACTCGATGCAGCGCTCGGCATCACAGATGAATTTCATGCGGGCCATGATGGTTTCCCCCTATGCCTGGAATTTTTCGATCTGACACAGGGTGGTCTTGGTCTCCTGCATCATGGTTACTGCATCGTAGCCATAAGTGGTGGCCGTGTTGACCGCCTCGCCGCGCACGATCGGCGCCGCGCCCTCGGGATAGTGGTCGAGCATGTCCTTGCCCATCCACCAGCCGGAGAAGTGGAACGGCAGGAACACCGTGTCCGGGCCGACGCGCTCGGTCACCTGCGCCATGACCTTGAGCTGCGCGCCGGTGGGCGTCTTCACCCAGACGTATTCGCCGTTGCGGATGCCGCGGTCATTGGCCGACTTGGGGTTGATCTCCACGAACATGTCCTGCTGCAGCTCCGCCAGCCAGGCATTGGAGCGGGTTTCCTCGCCGCCGCCCTCGTATTCTGTCAGGCGGCCGCTGGTCATGATCAGCGGGAACTGCTTGGAGATGTCCTTGTTCTTTTCCTGCACCGACTTGAACAGCGTCGGCAGGCGCCAGAACGCTTTCTTGTCGTCGTGGGTCGGGTATTTCTCCACCATGTCGGGCCGCGGCGAATACAGCGGCTCGCGGTGCAGCGGAACGCCGTCGGGGAAATTCCACACCAGCGCGCGCGCCTTGGCGTTGCCGAACGGGTGGCAGCCGTGCACCTTCATCACCACGCGCTGGATGCCGCCGGAGAGGTCGGTCTTCCAGTTCTTCCCCTCCGCCTGCTTCTTTTCCTCATCGGTCAGGTCGTCCCACCAGCCCAGCTTTTTCAGCAGCACGTGATCGAACTCCGGATAGCCGGTAGTCAGGTCGGCTCCCTTGGAGTAGGACCCGTCCTCGGCCAGCAGGTTGACGCCGTCGCGCTCCACGCCGAAATTCGCGCGAAAGTTGCCGCCGCCGTCCATCACGTGGCGCTCGGTCATGTAGAGATTGGGCGAGCCCGGATGCTTGAGTTCCGGCGTGCCGTAGCAGGGCCAGGGCAGACCGAAGTAGTCGCCGTCGCAGGGGCCGCCCTTGGCGCGCAGGGTCTTCACGTCGAAGGTGTTCATGTGCTTCATGTGCAGCTTCAGCCGCTCCGGGCTCTGGCCGGTATAGCCTATGGTCCAGGTGCCGCGATTGAATTCGCGCGTGATGTCCTCGATCACCGGTTCATCCTTCACCACCTGAATGTTCTGCTTGCCGTCCTTCTTGCCGACCAGCTGGTCGGCAAAACCGAACTTCTTCGCGAACAGATACATGATGGTCTGGTCGGGCTTGGACTCGAACAGCGGCTCGATCACCTTCTCCCGCCACTGCAGCGAGCGGTTGGAGGCGGTGACGCTGCCCGAAGTTTCGAACTGTGTTGCCGCCGGCAACAGGTAGACGCCGTCCTTTCGGACCATGGACGCCATCGCCGCGGTGGCCGAGGGGTAGGGATCGATCACCACCAGCAGATCGAGCTTCTTCATCGCCTCGACCATTTCCTTGCCGCGCGTCTGGCTGTTGGGCGCGTGGCCCCAGAACACCATCGAGCGCAGGTTGTTGTCCTGGTCGATCAGCTCGTTCTTCTCAGTCACGCCGTCGATCCAGCGCGATACGGTGATGCCGGGCTTGGTCATCATGGCCTCGGACGCGTATTGCTTTTTCAGCCACGCGAGATCGACATTCCATACCTTGGCCCAGTGCGCGAAGGCCCCGGGGATGATGCCGTAGTAACCCGGCAGCGAATCCGGGTTCGGGCCGATGTCGGTCGCGCCCTGTACATTGTCGTGGCCGCGGAAAATATTGGCGCCGCCGCCCATGACACCGATGTTGCCCAGCGCAAGCTGGAATATGCAGAATGCGCGCACCATCGCATTGCCGATGGTGTGCTGGGTCTGGCCCATGCACCAGACGATGCTCGAGGGCCGGTTCTTGGCCATGGTCTCGGCGATCTTGTAGCAGTCCGCCTCGGATACGCCGCTGACCTCCTGCACCCGCTCGGGCGTCCATTTCATCACCTCGTCCCTGACCTTCTCCATGCCGTAGACGCGGTCGTGGATGTACTGCTTGTCTTCCCAGCCGTTCTTGAACACATGGTAGAGCACGCCGTAGATGACCGGAATGTCGGTGCCGGAGCGGATGCGCACATACTGGTCGGCCTTGGCCGCGGTGCGGGTGAAGCGCGGGTCGGCGACGATGATCTTGGCGCCCGACTCCTTCGCGTGCAGCACGTGCAGCATCGATACCGGGTGCGCCTCGGCCGCGTTCGAGCCCATGAACCAGATCGCCTTGGCGTTCTGCATGTCATTGTAGGAGTTGGTCATCGCGCCGTAACCCCAGGTGTTGGCGACGCCGGCGACCGTGGTCGAGTGGCAGATGCGCGCCTGGTGGTCGGTGTTGTTGGTGCCGAACAGGCGCACGAACTTGCACATCAGGTAGGCCTGCTCGTTGTTGTGCTTGCTCGAGCCGACCCAGTAGGTGGCGTCAGGACCGCTCTCCTTCCTGATCGCGAGCAGCTTGTCGCCGACCTCGTTGATCGCCTGGTCCCAGCTGATGCGCTTGTACTTGCCGTTCTCGAGCTTCATCGGGTACTTCAGGCGGTGCGAATTTTCCGTCATGCCGTGCTCGCGCACCGCGGCGCCCTTGGCGCAATGCGCGCCGAGGTTGAGCGGCGAATCGAACACCGGCTCCTGCCGCACCCACACGCCGTTCTGCACCACGGCATCGATGGCGCAGCCGACCGAGCAGTGCGTGCACACCGTGCGCTTCACTTCGACCTTGCCGCCTTCGAGCTTGGTCTCGCCGGCGGCTTCGGCCTTGCCTATCATGTTGAACGGCAGCTGGC
>JAAOZY010000358.1 GCA_012274205.1 Betaproteobacteria bacterium | reverse complement strand
TCAGCTTTCTCGGCGGTGCCGGCGAAGTTACCGGATCCTGCACCCTGGTGGAAACCGGGGACGCGCGCTTTCTGGTGGATTGCGGCATGTTCCAGGGCGGGCACGACGCCTGGGAGAAGAACCAGGCGGCGCTCGATTTCGACCTGCGCACGATCGATTTCGTGCTGCTGACCCATGCTCACATCGATCATTCGGGGCTGCTGCCGCGCCTGTCCGCGCTGGGCTACCGCGGCCCGATACACACTACCGCGGCAAGCGCCGAGCTGCTCGAGGTCATGCTTGTCGACAGCGCGCATCTACAGGAAAAGGAGGCCGAGTGGCGCTCGCGCCACCGCGACGATCGCCGCCGCCGGCCCGCGCCGCCGCTGTACACGATCAACCAGGCGCGCGCCTGCCTGGAGCAGTTGCGCGCCGTTGCCTACGACAGCGAGTTCCGGCCGCATCCCGGCATCAGTTGCCGCTTCCACGATGCCGGCCACATCCTCGGCTCGGCTATCGTCGATGCGCGCGTGCACAACACCGCCGGCACGCGCCGCCTGGTCTTCTCCGGGGACCTGGGCCACGCTGGAAACGGACTGTTGCCGCCGCCGCGCCGCATCGACAGCGCCGATCTGCTGCTGGTCGAATCAACCTACGGCAACCGGCTGCACAAGGTCCCGGACGCCACCGAGACGGAGCTGGCCGATGCGATATCCGGCACGCTCGCGCACGGCAATGTCATCATCCCCGCGTTCGCCGTCGGTCGCACCCAGGCAGTGCTTTATGCGCTGGCCGGGCTGGCGCGCTCGGGCAGGCTGCCGCCGCTGCGCGTATTCATCGATTCGCCCATGGCCGAAAAGGCGACGCTGATCACGCGCCGGCACCTGGAATTGCTCGCCCCGGAGGAGCGCGAACTCGACCGCTGGATGCGCGGCCATCCGCCCGAGCTGGAGCTGCGCTACACCCATGAAGTGGAGGAATCGATGGCGCTGAATCAGATCCGCGCCGGCGCCATCATCATCTCGGCCAGCGGCATGTGCGATGCGGGCCGCATCAAACACCATCTGCGCTGGAACCTGCCGCGCAGCGCCTGCGCGGTCCTGATCACCGGCTTCCAGGCCGAAGGGACGCTAGGCAGGCGCCTGGTGGAGGGCGCGCGCGTCGTGCGCATTTTCAACGACGACATCCCGGTGCGCGCGCGGCTGCACACCATAGGCGGCTTGTCGGCGCATGCGGACCGCGAAGGGCTGCTCGACTGGCTGCGCGGATTTGCCCATGCGCCGGGACGCACCTTTGTGGTCCACGGCGAGCGCGAGACGGCGCTCGGTTTTCGCGACGAGATCAAGCGGCGCCTGAGCTGGACCAGCGTCGAGGCGCCGCTGCGGGGCGAGACCTGCACCTTCGCCTGAGCACCCGCGGCGGAACACAAGCCTGTGTTGCCGCTGCGCGCTCCCTGCAGCGCCCGCAGTTCAGACCTGGCTGCGCACCCAGCGGATCAGCGCCGCTTCGTCCATGGCACCCGACTGGCGCGCAAGCTCCCTGCCCCGTCGGAACATGAGCAAAGTCGGAATGCTGCGAATGCCGTAGCGCGCAGCGATCGCCTGCTCGTCCTCGGTATTGAGCTTGGCCAGGCGCACCTTCGGTTCCAGCTGCGCCGCCGCCTTTTCGAAATGCGGCGCCATCATGCGGCAGGGCGCGCACCAGGGCGCCCAGAAATCGACCACCAGCGGGATGTCGCTCGCTGCAACATGGCGCTCGAAACTCGCGCCGTCGAGCGCAAGCGGGTGGCCGGTGAACAAGGCGCGTTTGCATTTGCCGCAATTACCACCCTCGAGCAGACGCGCAGGCAGCACGCGATTGGCGACATTACAATGCGGACAGACCACTTGCAGCGACTCTTCCATGCGGCATCCCCGGGCAGCTTGATGTGCTGCAAATAAGGTCAAATCGCGAGAATTCCAGTACGCAGGCGCGATTTTTCCTCAGCTGGCGTGTTCGCGCAGGCCGGCCCGGTCGAGGATGTGGATATTGCGGCCGCTGACACGGATCAGCCCGGCCTGCGACAACTCGTGCAGGATGCGCGAGAAATGTTCGCGCGTGATGTTGAGCCTGGAAGCGAGCACGCTCTTGCTCGCCGCGAGCAGCACATCGGCGGGCTGCCCCGGTGCGGGTTCGTGGTCCTCCAGCGCCGCCAAGAGATAGCCGGTGACGCGATTGGTCGCGTTCTTCAGGGTATAGGCTTCGATATCGGCGACCAGCCGGCACTGGCGCTGCGACAACTCGTTCAGCATGCGCCGCGCGAACGCCGGGTTCGTTTCGACGGTTTCGAAGATCACCTGTTTGCTGATATGCAGCAGCAGGGAATCCGCGAGCGCCTCCGCGTACAGGTTATGCGGCCTGTCGATGAACATGACGGCCTCGCCGAAACTCTGCCCCGGGCCGAGGATCTCGATCACTTTTTCCGCGCCCGCCGAAGCCAGCAATGCGAGTTTTATCCTGCCCAGCACAATGAGGTACATGCCCTCACAGGGATCGCCGCGATGGAACAATGCCGCGCCCGCGGCGACGCGCCGCTCCGTGGTTGCGGCGCCTATCGCATCGAGCTCGGCCGGCCCGAGACCGCGAAACTGCGGCAAGCTGCGCAGAAAATTCAGCGCGCCGAAGGACTCGCTATGCACGCCCATTTAGTCTCCCTAGCCCTCGGCGTGCGGCGCCTGCCGCAGCCAAAGGACACCGCAGCGCGGTGTGGCTACGGGATTGGTGCTGGCAATTGGATAGCACGACACGGCGGCCTACTGTTGGAACAGCGCTATGGCCCGGGAGGCCAGCCTACAGCTTACTCCTGTGCCGCGCAGCAAGCCAGCCGCGGTCCGGCCCTCAGGACTTTATCCCGGCCAGGCGGTTGATTTTCGCGGGATCGACTTTCAGTCGCGCTGCCGCGGCGAGAATTTCATTCCAGCTGTTCGCGTCCACCGGTATGCCTTCGGCCAGGCGTTTGGCGCGCCATTCGCGCTCGGGTTCGCCCGCGAGGCGCACCTTGTCGAAGCCTGCGCGCGCCGGCGAAGCAGTCACCCAATCGAGAAACGCGCGGGTCTCGCGCTCGAACGTGGCCAGGTCGGCGATCGCCTTCGGATCCAGGATGATGCTGAGCATGCCGTTCAGCACGCGCTTCTCGCCCGTGGCCGGCCCGGTACAGGCGAGCCCCGCCGCGAGCGCGCCGCCGAGCAGCTCGCACGCGACCGCCATGCCGTAGCCCTTGTGCTCGCCGAACGCGAGAATCGCCCCCAGCGGTTCGACCACGGCGTAGCCGGGATTGTCACTGTCATTGCCCTGATCGTCGATGACGCGCCCGAGCGGCAGCTTTTCGCGCTTGTTGTGGGCGACGCGCGCCTTGCCCTGCGCGATCACGCTGGTGGCGAAGTCGAGCAGAATCGGCTCGCGCCCCGCAACCGGAATGCCGACGGTGAACGGGTTGGTGCCGAAGCGCGCGTCGCGGCCGCCGAAGGGCGCGACGATGGGGCGCGAGATGACGTTGACGAAGTGGATCGAGACAAAGCCCTCGGCCACCGCCATCTCGGCCCAGGCGCCGATGCGGCAAAGGTGGTGCGAATTTCCCAGGGCCATGATGCAGCTGCCGAATTCTTTCGCGCGCTCGATCGCGAGCGTCATCGCCTCGCGGCCGATTACCTGGCCGAATCCGCGCTGGCCGTCGACGCGCAGCAGCGCCCCGCCGTCCATCAGCGTCTGGATGTGCGCATTCGCCTTCAGCCCGCCGTCGAGCCAGGCCTCGGAATAGCGCGGCAGCATGCCGATGCCGTGCGAATCATGGCCGGTGAGATTGGCTTCGATCAGGTTGTCGCTCACCAGCCCGACTTCGCGCTCTTCCGAGCCGAATCCGCGCACCAGTTCGCGTATCGCCGCTCCGAGCGGCTCGGCGCGGATAAAATGTATGTCAGCCATGCGTTCTCCGTACGTTTGTGGGGTCGGTTTCGCGCGGCATTATCCCACGGCACGCGCAGTGAATTTGCCGCGCTTTCCCGCCGGCTGCGGCCCGGTCGCGCTCAGCTCCGCAGTTGCGGCGCGCGGCGCGGTTCCGCCTGCTTCTGCGCGGCGTCGGCGCGCGCGCGGCGCGCCAGCGTTTCCAGCTGCTGCCGCCCCGGCAGGTATTGCCTGGGCCAGGACACGCCCTCGATCGCGTAGCCCATGGCCGCATATTCGGCCGCGGCACGCAGGGTGAAATTCGGATCGGCAAGATGCGGGCGCGCCATCGCGCACAGGTCGGCGCGCCCCGAGGCGACGATGGTGTTCACCTGGTCGGCGCTGGTAATGGCGCCCACGGCGATAGTGGCGATGCCCGCCTCGTTGCGGATTTGCTCCGAGAATACGGTCTGGTACATGCGCCCGTAGACCGGGCGCGACGCCGGGTCGGTCTGGCCGGTGGACACGTCGATCAGGTCGCAGCCGTGCGCGCTGAAGGCCCGGGCAATGTCCACGGAATCGCCGCCTGACAGCCCTCCCGCGATCCAGTCGGTGGCGGAGATGCGCACTGCCATCGGCCTGTCCTGCGGCCAGACGGCGCGCACCGCGTCGAACACTTCCAGCGGGAAGCGCAGACGGTTTTCCAGGGAGCCGCCGTATTCGTCCGTGCGCCGGTTGGTCACCGGCGAGATGAAGCCCGCCAGCAGGTAGCCGTGGGCCATGTGCAGTTCGAGCATGTCGAAGCCGCAGTCCTGGCCCATGCGCGCCGCGGCCATGAATTGCTCGCGCACGCGTTCCATGTCGGCGCGGTTCATCTGCCGCGGCCGCTGGCTGTCCGGATAATAGGGCAGCGGCGAGGCCGCAAGGATCGGCCAGTTGTCGCGCGGCAGCGGGTGGTCCATGTCCTCCCACATGCGCTGCGTCGATCCCTTGCGGCCCGCATGGCCGAGCTGCAGGCACACCCTGGCCTGGCTGTGGCGGTGGGCGAAGTCGACGATACGCGTCCACCACTGTGCGTGCTCCGGAGCGTAGAGCCCGGCGCAGCCTGGCGTGATGCGCGCCTCGGGCGCGACGCAGGTCATTTCCGTGTACAGCAGGCCCGCGCCGCCGAGGGCGCGCGCGCCGTAATGCACCAGATGCCAGTCGTTCGGCGTCCCCTCGAGCGCGGCGTACTGGCACATGGGCGAGACCACCACGCGGTTGGCGAGGCGCATGGCGCGCAGCGCAAACGGCGCGAACATCGGCGGCGGCGCGGCAAAATCCGGCGGCAGCGCGACGCGCCCGGCGGCCGCGACCGCGCCCGCCCACCAGCGATCGACCGCGGCGATGAAGCCGGGGTCGCGCAGGCGCAGATTGTCATAGGTGATCTGCTTGGAGCGGCTCATCAGGGCGAAGTTGAACTGCACCGGGTCCATGTGCCAGAAGCGGCGCACGTTCTCGAAGAACACCAGGCTGACGTTCGCCGAATGCTGGATCCGCTCCGCCTCCTCGCGCCGCGCCGCTTCATAGGCGGGCAGGGCGGCGCGCGGCGCATGCGTGTGCTGCATCAGCGCCGCGTGCAGCGCGATCGCGTCCTCCAGCGCGAGCTTGGTGCCCGAGCCGATGGTGAAATGCGCGGTGTGCGCCGCATCGCCCAGCAGCACCACATTGTCGTGGTGCCAGCGCGCGCATGAAATGGTGGGAAAATTGCGCCAGTGCGAGCGGTTGGTGAGCACCTTCGCCCCGCGCAGTTCCTCGGCAAACAGCCGTTCCACATACGCGGCCGTCGCGCTTTCATCCTCGATCTGCAAACCGGATTTGCGGAAGGCGGCGTCGGTGGTTTCCACCACCAGCGTGCATTCGCCTTCGGCGTACATGTACGCGTGCAGGTTCCAGATGCCGCAGGCGTCCTCGCGAAAGCTGTAGGTGAATCCGGGCAGGCGCATGCGCGCCCCCAGCCAGACGAACTTGTTGCTGCGCAGATCGACTTCGGGCCGGAACTGCTGCGCCAGGCTTTCGCGTATCCGGCTGTTGATGCCGTCGGCGGCCACGATCAGGTCGGCATCGCCATGCGCGGCCAGCCCGGGGTCCTCGGTCTCGTAGCGGATGCTGACGCCCAGCGCCGCGGCGCGGCGCTGCAGGATCTGCAGCAGCGTGAGCCGCTTGATGCCGGAAAACCCATGGCCCGAGGAGCGCAGCACCTGCCCGCGATAATGCGTATGGATATCGTCCCAGTAGGCGAAGCTCGCCGCGATGTCGCGATAGGACGGCTCATCGGCCGCGCGCAGATTGTTGAGGGTTTCGTCGGAGAGCACGATGCCGAAACCGAAGGTGTCGTCGGCGCGGTTGCGCTCGCTCACGCTGACCTGCGCCTGCGGCAGGCTTTTTTTCGCCAGCACCGAGAAATACAGCCCGGCGGGCCCGCCGCCGATGATGTCCACTTTCATTGCGGGTCTCCTGCGCAGGGTCTCGGATCGCCCAAGGAGTTGGCTCAAACAGGCATTGAACCTGCGCCTTCTATGATATTTGTCAAATGCCACTTTGGATGCAAGTGGACAATGAAATCACGTTCAAAGTTACTTGTCTCCTCCTCCCCTTTGAACGATTTGGCCCAACGCGCAAGCAGCTTGGGCCTTTTTCTTTGGCGCGCTGCTGGTGCCGGGAGGGGGAATCGAACCCCCATGACCGTAAAGTCGCGGGATTTTGAGTCCCGTGCGTCTACCAATTCCGCCATCCCGGCCGCTCGCCCCGAACGGGGCGCAAGGGAGGCGAATTATGCTCTAATTGGCGCCTCGCCTCAACCGAGACGGCCCCGTAATGCCGCTCACTCTAGACGATTTCGACTACGCGCTGCCGCCTGATCTGATCGCGCAATTTCCCGCGCCCGAGCGCGCGGCCAGCCGCCTGCTGCGGCTCTCGGGAGAAACGCTGTCCGACCGGCGCTTCGCCGAACTGCCGCAGTTGCTGCAGCCGGGCGATGTGCTGGTGTTCAATGACACGCGCGTGATCAAGGCGCGCCTGTATGGCGTCAAGGCCAGCGGCGGGAAGATAGAGGCGCTGGGGGAGCGCGTCACCGGCACGCACGAGGCGCTGGTGCAGATGCG
>JAAOZY010000357.1 GCA_012274205.1 Betaproteobacteria bacterium | reverse complement strand
TCGGAATATTTGCCGCCGACGCGGGCGAGGTCGGGCCCGGTGCGCTTGGAGCCCCACTGGAACGGATGGTCGTACATGCTCTCGACCGCGAGAGAGTAGTGGCCGTAACGCTCGACCTCGTCGCGCAGCGGACGGATCATCTGCGAATGGCAGAGATAGCAGCCCTCGCGCACGTAGATGTCGCGCCCGGCGAGCTCGAGCGGCGTATAAGGCCGCACGCCCTCGACCTTTTCGATCGTGTTCTTGAGATAGAACAGCGGCACGATCTCGACCAAACCGCCAATGGCGATGACGATCAGAATGCCTATCACCAGGATGATCGAGTTCTTCTCGAGGATCGCGTGTTTTTGCCAAAGCGACATGTCGGTCCCCGCCTATTCCGCCGGCGCCAGCGCGACGGCGGAATTCTCGACCGATTCCGCGGCGTGCACTGTTTGCCAGAGGTTCCAAACCATGATCAGCGCGCCGAGGAGGAAGAGGAAACCGCCGAGCGCGCGGATGATGTAGAACGGATGCATGGCCTCGACCGTTTCGACGAAGGAATATTCGAGGAAGCCGAGGCTGGTGTAAGCGCGCCACATCAGGCCCTGCAGGATTCCCGACACCCACATCGCGGTGATGTAGAACACAATGCCGATGGTCGAGATCCAGAAGTGCCAGTTGACCAGCTTGAGCGAATAGAGCTTGCGATTCCAAAGCCACGGCACCAGGCAGTAGATGGCGCCGAACGAGATATAGGCGACCCAGCCGAGCGCGCCGGAATGGACGTGGCCGATAGTCCAGTCGGTGTAATGCGACAGCGAATTGACGATCTTCACCGACATCATCGGACCTTCGAAGGTCGACATGCCGTAGAAGGCGACCGACACCACCATCATGCGCAGCACCGGATCGGTGCGCAGTTTGTCCCAGGCGCCGGACAGCGTCATGATTCCGTTGATCATGCCGCCCCATGACGGCATCCACAGCATGATCGAGAAAGTCATGCCGAGCGTCTGCGCCCAGTCCGGCAACGCGGTGTAGTGCAGGTGATGCGGGCCGGCCCAGATGTAGAGGAAGATCAGCGCCCAGAAGTGGATGATCGACAGCCGGTAGGAATAGACCGGCCGGTTACAGCGCTTCGGAATGAAATAGTACATGATGGCGAGGAAGCCGGCGGTGAGGAAGAAGCCGACCGCGTTGTGGCCGTACCACCACTGCACCATGGCGTCCTGCACGCCCGACCAGACGATGTAGGACTTGGACGAGAACATCGACACCGGCACCGCCGCGTTGTTGCCGAGGTGCAGCACCGCGATGGTGAGGATGAAAGCGAGATAGAACCAGTTGGCGACGTAGATGTGCGGCTCGGTGCGCCGCATGATGGTCACGAGGAACACCAGGAAATACGTCACCCACACGATGGTCAGCCAGAGATCGGCGTACCATTCCGGCTCGGCGTATTCCTTCGACTGGGTGATGCCGAGCAGATAGCCTGAGCCGGCGATGACGATGAACAGATTGTAGCCGAGCACGACGAACCACGGCGCAAGATCGCCGGCGAGCCGCGCGCGGCAGGTTCGCTGCACGACGTAGAACGACGTGGCGATCAGCACGTTGCCGCCGAAGGCGAAGATCACCGCCGAGGTGTGCAGCGGGCGCAGACGGCCGAACGTGGTCCACGGCAGATCGAGATTGAGAATCGGAAAGGCCAGTTCGGAAGCGATGTAGAGGCCGACGGTGAAGCCGGCGATGCCCCAGAACATAGCGGCGACGGTCGCGAACTTGACCGGACCCATGTTGTAGTTGGGCTTGCCGTCGATGGTCAGCGGTTCCGGCCCGGCCGGGCGCTCATAATAACGATTGATGATGGCGAATACGGCCGCGATGCTGGCGGCGGTGAACAGATAGGCGTGGAACGCGTATTCCGGCGTATAGGCTTTGGCCGCGATCACGATCGACAGGAACGCCAGCGCCGCGAAGCCCAGCGCCAGACCCCCCTCGCCGAGGGTCATGGTTTTTTGAGGAGCGAGCGCGTTCGCCATACTGCTATCCCGTTGTCTGGCCGGCCAGGAATCCGAAAGGGCCGCAGCGGTAAATATCCGCTAAGGCCCCGGTATTCTTTTTGACGCAGGTCAATTGGACGCGGTTTGCACGCTCAAAACCGGCCGGCCGGCCGCTTGGGCGGGGAACCCGGACCGGCGCACGCCGGCCCGGGGCTGTCGATGACGATCGTTGCGCTCAAGAATAGCCGAGCCAGTGCCAATAGGTGGCACCCAGCAACATCACCAGCGCGAGCGCGATGATGGTCAGCACAAAGCCGGTGCGCACAAAGTCGCGCGCATTGAACGTCTCCGTGCCGTAGGCAACCATGTTCTGCGGCGCGTTCACCACGAGGATGAAGCCGAAGCTGACCACGAATTGCAGCAACATCGTCATGCCGATGATGTTGATGCCGGGGGTCGCCACGCCTTTGAGCACCGCGATCACGATCGGGATCATGGCGGACGCGAGCGCGGTGGCGCTGGCAAAGCCGAGATGGATGACGACCAGGAACAGGCTCATCACAGCCAGGATGAACAGCACGGTGGCGTCCTTCAGGCCGAATTGCGCCACCACGATATTCGCAAGCCAGGTGGCCGCGTTGGTCTGAAGCAGGGCGGTGCCGAGGCTGATGCCGACGCCGAACAGGACAACGGTGCCCCACGGAATTCGCGACTGCGCGTCCTTCCAGGTCAGGATGCCGAAGCCCGGCATGAACATCAGCGCGACGGCGGTAATGGTGGTCGTGCTGGTGTCGAATTTGTGCAGGACGCCTTCGGTCGCCCAGAAGGCGATCAGAGTGAGCGACAGCGCGAGCAGCTTCCACTCGGCAGCCTTGGTCGGCCCGAGCGCGGCCAGCGATTTGCGGATGCCCTCGCGGCCGCCCGGCACTTGCGCCACTTCCGGCGGCATCATGATAGTCATTACGAAGTAAAGCGCGATGCACATCAGGATAGCGAAGGGGCCGGCGGCGATCAGCCAGTCGAGCCAGGTGATGGTCTTGCCGAAGGCCTTTTCGATGAAGCCGATGGCGACCATGTTCTGCGCCGCCGCGGTCTTGATGCCGACGTTCCAGATGCTGGCGGTCTGCACGGTGGTGATCATCAGCATGCTGGCGAAGACGCCGCGCTTGTTGACGCCGTAGGCCGCGATAATGCCGAGCGTGATCGGCACCAGACAGGCGACGCGCGCGGTGGTGGATGGCACCATCAGCGCGATCACGAAGCCGACCAAAATGGTGCCGATTACGACATGGCGGGTTTCAGTGCCGACGCGCGCGAGGATGCTGAGCGCGATGCGCTTGTCGAGGCCGGTCACGGTCATGGCGGCGGCGACCAGCACCAAAGCGGTATTGGCGAAGCCGCTGAAAGCGAGCGTCAGCGCGCCGCTGGTGCCCAAAAGAACTTTCGGATTGGCGACGCTCGGCGCCAGGCCGAGCAAGAAGGCCATCAGCGCCGCGATCACGATCGCGGACACGGCATAGTCGATCGCCTCGGTCATCCAGATGATGACGGCGAAGGTAAGGATCGCCAGCATGCGGTGCCCGGCGACCGGCAATCCGGCCGGTGTCGGCAGCAACAGGATAACGACCAGCGCCGCGACCGCGGCGAACAATCCCCAATTCGAGGCAAACCAATTGGATTCCTTTACGCTCGGCTGCGGGACCGCGCGTACCGTCGACGGC
>JAAOZY010000356.1 GCA_012274205.1 Betaproteobacteria bacterium | reverse complement strand
GGCCTGGACTGCATGCGCGCGATCTGCGCCAGCGCCGGGGCGCACCTCGTCCCGGGCGCATGGCTGCTGCTCGAACATGGCTACGACCAGGCCGAGGCCTGCCGCGCGCTGTTCGCAGCGCAGGGATTTGCGGAGGTGCAATCCTGGCCCGACCTGGCCGGAATTGTACGCGTGAGCGGCGGGCGCGCCGCGGCTGCGGATTTGAGATAATCCGCGTAAATCTTTTATCGGACAAAGGATGACCCGGCCATGAGCAAGCATGCACCGGCGCCGCAAGCGCGCAATAAGCTGCCCCATGGCGTCACCCCGTTCGCTCAGGTGCAGCACCTGAGCGGCCTGGAATTCATGCAGGGCATACTCGAGGGCCGCTTCCCCCCGCCGCCGATCGCCGCCGCGCTCAAGTTCGAGTTGACGCAGGTAGAGCAGGGGCGCGCCGTGTTCGAGGGCGCGCCGGAATTCGCCTACTACAATCCCATCGGCAGCGTGCACGGGGGCTATGCCGCGACCCTGCTCGATTCCTGCATGGGCTGCGCGGTGCATACCACACTGCCTGCGGGGCAGGCCTACACCACGCTGGAATTCAAGATTAATTTCGTGCGCGCCATGACCGAGCAGACCGGCCGCGTGCGCGCCGAAGGGCGGGTGATCCACCCGGGCAAGCGTGCCGCCACCGCCGAGGGAAATCTGTACGACAGCCGCGGCAAGCTGCTGGCTCACGCGACCACCACTTGCCTGGTTTTCCCGCTGTAATTGCCCTTGTCCGGCATTTGACCGCCGCCCGTCCGGCCGGTAGAATGCAAACTTGAGCAATTTACTCAAGTATTCACTAAGGAGTGGTAGATGGACACGCAGGAACGGATCAAGCAGCAGGTGACCGGACATCCGGTGGTGCTTTACATGAAGGGCACGCCGCAAGCCCCACAGTGCGGTTTTTCCGCCAATGCAGTGGCGATGCTCAAAGCCTGCGGCGCGAAGGAAGTGTTTACGGTAAACGTGCTGGAAGACGCTGAAATCCGCCAGGGCATCAAGGCCTATGCCAATTGGCCCACGATCCCCCAGCTCTACGTCAAGGGCGAGTTTGTCGGCGGTGCCGACATCATGGGCGAAATGTACGAGTCGGGCGAACTGCACAAGCTGCTCGGTGCCTGACACGAGGTTGCGGCGCGCCCGCCGGGCCGCGGTTCCATCCTTGCACTGATTCCGAAGCTGCCGGCCGCGAGGCCGCTGGCGCAGCGCGCAAAACGGCCCGCCGGCCGCCGCGCCGGCGGGCGGACGGCCATGGCCTGAGTGCGGTCAAACCCATGTCCACCAGGATTTCCGATCTTCATATCGCGCGTGAGGAGCTGCTGCCCGCGCCGCGGGAATTGCACGCCGAGCTGCCCGCAGGCGAGGCCGAGGCAGCGCACGTCGCGCGCGCGCGCGCCGCGGTGCAGTCCATCCTGCGCGGCGAAGACCGGCGCCTGCTCGCGATCGTCGGCCCCTGCTCCATCCACGATGCCGCGTCCGCGATCGAATACGCGCGGCGCCTGCGCGAATACGCGTTGCACGCGGACGACGCGCTGTGCCTGGTCATGCGCGTGTATTTCGAGAAACCGAGGACGCGCCTGGGCTGGAAGGGACTGATCTACGACCCGGACCTCGACGGCCGCGGCGACATCGGCGCCGGTCTGCGCCGCGCGCGCGGCATCCTGCTCGAATGCGCGCGCCTGGGCGTGCCGGCGGCATCCGAAATCCTCGACCTGGTGACGCCGCAGTATTACGCCGAGCTGCTCAGCTGGGGCGCGATCGGCGCGCGCACGGTGGAGAGCCCGCTGCACCGGCAGATGGCGTCGGCGCTGTCGGCGCCCGTAGGTTTCAAGAATGCCACCGACGGCAGCGTGCAGACCGCGGTGGACGCGATCCTGGTCGCGGCGCAGCCGCATACCTTTCCCTCGATTTCCCTCGATGGCAGGGCGATCATCGTGCAGAGCACCGGCAATCCCCATGGCCACCTGGTGTTGCGCGGCGCGGATGCGGGGCCCAACTACGACGCCGCGAGCGTGCGCCGCGCCGCCGCGGTCCTGACCGAGGCCGGTCTGCCGCCGCAGCTCATCATCGACTGCAGCCATGGCAACAGCGGCAAGGACTATCGCAGACAGCCGGAGGTCGCTGCCAGCGTGGCGCAGCAGATCGCCGCGGGATCGCGCGCAATCTGCGGCGTGATGCTGGAAAGCCATCTGATCGAAGGCAAACAGGCGATCGCGGGCAGGCCGGATGCACTGCGCTACGGCCAGAGCGTAACCGATGGCTGCATCGGCTGGGAGCAGACGGTCGCCGTGCTCGACCGGCTGCGCGATGCGGTGCGGCGGCGCAAAGCCGGACCGGCCTGAGCGCTCAGATTTCCGCCAGCAGCAGGTCGATCATGCCGGACGCCTGCGCCGCATAGCTGCCGCCGAACAGGTTGGCGTGATTGAGGACGTGGTAAAGCTGATACAGCGTCTTTCTCACGCGATAGCCCGCGTCCAGCGGCGCGTGCGCGCGGTAGGCGGCGTAGAAATCCGGCGCAAAGCCGCCGAACAGTTCAGTCATCGCCAGGTCGGTCTCCCGGTCGCCGTAATACGCGGCGGGATCGAATATCACCGGCGCGCCTTCCAGCGTAAACGCGGCATTGCCGCCCCATAGATCGCCGTGTAGCAGCGCGGGCAGCGGCGCGTGGCCGCCGAGCAGCCGCGGCAGCGCCTGCAACAGGGTTTGGCCACTGTCGTACAACGCAGGCTTGCCCTGCGCGCGCGCCAACTGCGGCACGAGGCGCGCTTCGCCGAAAAAATGCAGCCAGGAAGCGCCGGTCGGGTTGGCCTGGGGCGTCGCCCCGATGTAGTTGTCGCGGTGCCAGCCGTACTGCCGCCCGGCGAGCGCGTGCATGCGCGCGAGCCCTTCTCCGAGCCTGGCGAAATCGCGCGGCGCGCCAGGCGCCAGCGCCAGCCATTCGAGCGCCAGGAAACTGTGCCCTTCCGCCGTGCCGCTGCAGATCGCCCGGGGCACGCGCAACGGCGAGCGTGCCAGCGCATCCAGTCCGTCGGCCTCCGCCGCGAACACGTCGGCGCTGGCCGCGTCGTTGACTTTGACGAACCAGCTGTGGGTGCCGTCGCCGACGCGGTAGGCGCTGTGGATGCAGCCGCCGCCGACTGCCTGCGCGTTCTCCAGCACCATGCGCCGGCCCAGCGCTGCACCGAGCCTGGCGCCGACGGCGGCGAGCAGCGCGGCCTGCACCGGCCCGCCTAGACGCCGATGAGCCGCGTGTTGGACAGCGACAGGCGCTCGACCAGGATCGCCATGAAGGCGCGATCGAATTTGTGGCGGCAGATGTCCGAGGCGCGGTCCAGGTCCTCGTTGCGGATGGTGATTACGCGCGCATCGCTCAGCGTGACCACGTCGGCGCTGCGCGCGCTGCCCGTGTCCCTCGAGATGTAGGCCATTTCGCCGAAGCATTCGCCGGTGCTGAGGATGTTGAGCAGCTTGCCCTGTTTCATCACCTTGACCTCGCCCGAGGCGAGCAGGCAGAAGAAGTCACCGGTCTGCCCCTCGAACATCAGCGGCTTGCCCGGCTTGCAGTACTCCCAGCTGCTGATGCGCATCACTTCCCACAGCTCGGCGTCGCTGAAGTGCGCGAAGAACGGCAGCCCGCGCAGGATGTTGAATTTCTCGCTGTCGGCAAAGGATTCCTTCTTCTGCTCCACCGCTTCGCGGCTGATCACCGCCGAGAGATCGTCGGAGAACTGGTCCCAGTCGGCGTAGCGCTGCTCCAGCTCCTTCTGCATCGCGCGGCGCACGATCGCGTCCACCGCCGCCGGAATTTCGGGGCGCAGGCTGGAGGGCGGCTGCGGCTCGACGTTGGTGATCTGGTACATCATGCTGAAATTGTTGCTCGCCTGGAACGGCAGCTGCCCGGTCAGCAGCTGGTACATCACCACTCCGAGCGAGTAGATGTCGGTCTGCAGATTGAGCGGATGCTCCTTGATCTGCTGCGGCGACATGTAGGCGGGCGAGCCGATGCCGCTCACCTGGGTCACCATGCTGGTGGTGATCAGTGCCGAGCCGAAATCGGAGATCTTGATGTCGGTCTTGCCGTGCAGCAGGATGTTGGCAGGCTTGATGTCGCGGTGGATCACGTCGGCGCGGTTGGCGAAGTCCAGTGCCCTGGTGCACTTGAATATGATTTCGACGATCCGGTCCAGCGGCAACAGCGCGTCCGGATTGGTGTACGGTTCGAGCGTGCCGCCGTCGACGTATTCCATCACCACGTAGCTGATGCCCTCGTCCACCACCGCATCGTAGATCTGCACGATGTGCGGATGGGTGAGTTTGCCCGCGAGCGAGGCCTCGGTGATGAACAGCTTGCGGAACAGCTTGCGATTTTCGTCGTCCCCGATCGTGTCCGGAAACACCACCTTGATCGCCACGTCGCGATCGGAAAAAGGGTCGTGGCACAGATAGACCTCGCTGGTGGCGCCTTCGCCCAGCCTTCTGACCACCTGGTACTTGCCGATCCTTTCCATTGCCGCGCCTCAGCGCAGGCGCGCGCGCGCGCGCTTCACCGCCGCGCGCACGCGCGCGGGTGCGGTGCCGCCGGCGTGATTGCGGCTGGCAAGCGAACCCTCCAGCGTCAGCACCTTGAACACGTCGGCGCCGGCGAGCGGCGAGAATTTGCGCAATTCAGCCAGGCCGAGCGCGGCCAGATCGCAGCCGCGCGCATCTGCGGCGCGCACCGCGCGCGCCACGGCTTCGTGCGCGTCGCGGAACGGCAGGCCTTTTTTCACGAGGTAGTCGGCGAGATCGGTCGCGGTCGCATGGCCCTCGAGCGCCGCGGCGCGCATCGCCGCCGCGTCGACTTCAATGCCGGCGACCATGTCGGTGAAAATTGCGAGCGTGTCGGACACCGTGTCGGCGCTGTCGAACAGCGGCTCCTTGTCTTCCTGATTGTCCTTGTTGTAGGCGAGCGGCTGCGCTTTCATCAGCATCAGCAGCGCCATCAGGTTGCCGGCGGCGCGGCCGGTTTTGCCGCGCGCGAGTTCGGGCACGTCCGGATTCTTCTTCTGCGGCATGATCGACGATCCGGTGCAGAAGCGGTCGGGCAGGCGGATGAAGCCGTAGCGCGGGCTCATCCACAGCACCAGCTCCTCGGACAGGCGCGAGACGTGGATCATGACCAGTGCGGCGAAGGCGCAGAATTCGACGGCGAAATCGCGATCCGACACGGCGTCGAGCGAATTGGCGCAGACGCCGTCGAAGCCCAGTTCCCTCGCCACCATGTCGCGATCAATCGCGTAAGAGGTTCCCGCGAGCGCGGCCGCGCCCAGCGGCAGGCGGTTCACGCGCCTGCGGCAGTCGGCAAGCCGTTCACGGTCGCGCGCGAACATTTCGAAATACGCCATCAGGTGGTGGCCGAAGGTCACCGGCTGCGCCACCTGCAGGTGGGTGAAACCGGGCATCACCGTGCCCGCGTGGCGCTCTGCCTGGTCGAGCAGGCTCGCCTGCAGCGAGCGCAGCTGCGCGTCGATTGCATCGATCATATCGCGCAGCCACAGGCGCACGTCGGTGGCCACCTGGTCGTTGCGCGAGCGCGCGGTATGCAGCCGTTTGCCGGCGTCACCCGCGAGCGCCGTCAGGCGCCGCTCGATGTTCAGGTGCACGTCCTCGCTCGCGAGCGACCACTTGAATTTCCCGCCGCGAATTTCCGCGAGGATGGTGCGCATGCCCGCTTCGATAGCGGCAAGGTCGGCTTTGGAGATCAGCTTGCACGCGGCGAGCATGCGCGCGTGCGCGAGCGAACCGCGGATGTCGTGTTCCGCCAGACGCTGGTCGAAGCCGACGGAGGCGGTATAGCGCAGCACCCGCTCGGCGACCGGTTCGGCAAAACGCCCCGACCAGGCGGCGCGCGGCTGCGGCTTGTTGCGTGTGTTCTTGCTCATTGCGCTGATTGCAGTCAGAATCGAAACAGTCCGGCGCGTCTGCGCCAATTAACATAGATTTTCAATGCCTTATCTGTGTCAAGTATAGAGCAAAACGCAGCTTCGGACTCCCTGCCGGATTTCCGCAATCTGGGCGTGGCGCTGCGCATCCTGCTGCTCGGCAATGTTGCCGGCTTCGCTGCGGCGCTGCTCCTGTCGCGCGATGGCGCGCAATTCGCGCCGCAGTTCGCGCAGTCGGCGGCGGTGCTCGAGCCGGTGCTGCTCGCATCGCTGGTGTCCCTGTACGCGCTGTCGACATCGCTCGCGCGCCTGCGCTACGCCTGGGGCGTGGCGGCGGTGATGCTGCTGGTGGCGGCGTGGAGCGCGCTGGCGCTGCAGCTGGGCGCGCTGCTCGGGGGAGCGCCCGCGCCTTACGACCTGCTGCGCGCTGCGCTGCTCGGTGCGCTGCTCGCGGCGCTCATCAGCGCCTATTTCTTCTGGCGCCGGCGCGCCTATTCGCCGGCGCTCGCCGATGCGCGGCTGTACGCGCTGCAGGCGCGCATCCGGCCGCATTTCCTGTTCAACAGCCTCAATGCCGTGCTGTCGCTGATCCGCAGCGAACCGCAGCGCGCCGAGGCAGCGCTGGAAGATCTGGCGGAGCTGTTTCGCGCGCTGATGCAGGACAACCGGCAGCTGTCCACGCTGGCCGACGAGCTGGCGCTGTGCCGGCAGTACCTCAGCCTGGAGCAGCTGCGCCTGGGCGAGCGCCTGCGCATCGACTGGGAGGTCGAGGACGCGCCCGGGGACGCGCGCGTGCCGCAGCTGCTGCTGCAGCCGCTGGTGGAAAATGCGATCTACCACGGCATCGAGCCGGGCCTGGAGCCGGGCACGGTGCGCATACGCATCGCGCGCGAAAAGAACGAACTGCGCCTGCTCGTCGCCAATCCCTATCACCCCGACTACCAGCATCGCGCCGGCAATCGCATGGCGCTTGCCAACCTGCGCGAACGGCTGGCGCTGCATTTCGACGTCGAGGCGAGCCTGGAAACGGAAGTGGTCGGCGACAAATTCGAGATTCGCATCGTGCTGCCCTACCGGAGGCAGGAGTGAGCGGCGCATTGCGCGTGGTGTTGGTCGACGACGAGGCGCCGGCGCGCGCGCGTCTGAAGGAACTCATCGCCGATTGCGCGCCGCAGGTGAGCGCGACGGTGGTGGGCGAGGCCGCCAGCGGGCGCGAGGCGCTCGAGCTGCTCGCTTCGATCGCGGCGGACCTGGTGCTGGTGGACATCCGCATGCCGCAGATGAGCGGCATCGAGTTCGCGCGCCATGCGCTCGCGCTGCCCGCGCCGCCGGCCATCATATTCGTCAGCGCCTACGACGAGTACGCGATCAAGGCGTTCGAGCTGCGCGCGCTGGACTATCTGCTGAAGCCGGTGCGCCGCGCGCGCCTGCTCGCGGCGCTCGAGCGCGCGCGCGCCCTTGCGGCCCCCAGCGGCGAAGCGCTGCGCGGGCTGGAGCGCGCGCCGCGCCGGCACCTTCCCGTGGCCGAGCGCGGGCGCATCACCCTGGTCCCGGTGTCGGATATCCTGTTTCTGCGGGCCGAGCTGAAGTACGTCACCATCCACACCGCGCAGCGCGAATACCTGCTGGAGGAATCGCTGACCCACCTGGAGCAGGAGTTTGCCGAGGCCTTGGTGCGCGTGCACCGAAACTGCCTGGTGGCGAAATCACGCATCCGCGGATTCGAGAAAGGCGAAGTGCAGGACGGCGAACAGGGCTGGGTGGTGCTGCTCGACGGCTGCGCCGAGCGGCTCGCCGTGAGCCGGCGGCAATGGCCGGTGGTGAAGGAACTCGCCGCCGGCTAGGAATCCGTTGCAAATTGACATTTTGCAACGGCCGATACAGGGGAGTATGAGGGGAGTCGCCGCGAAGCAAGTCCCCGCAGGGGATTTCCCCTCATATTGAAACAGACTCTAAGCCGGCCCGTGCCGCTTAGCGGCGCTCGCGCAGGCTGGCGAGCGCGGTGTCGATGCGCTGGTCGATGAAATAGCCGTAGTAGTCGCTGCTGCCGAAGCCCACCACCGGCTCGGCCAGCGCCTGCCCGCGCCGGCCGAACAGCATCACCGTGGGCATCATGCTGATGCGGCTGCGCCGCGCGAATTCCGCCTGGGTAGTCCTGTTGCCGTCGAAATCCACCAGCGCGGCGGCGCTGTCGACCACGATCTCGCGCATCATCACCTTCGCCTGATAGTCCGGGTTGCGCTGCATCGGCAACAGGAATTCCTGTCTGGCGCGCTCGCACCAGGGACAGCCGGTCTCCGAGAACAGCAGCAGCAGCGGTATCCTGCGCGCGGCCGCGAGCCTTGCATCGGTCGCGAGATCGTGCGCCTGCGTCATTTGCGCGGCTGCCGGCGCGGCGACGAACAGCGCGGCGAGGCATGCTAGAATCCAGTACACAGGCACCGAGCGTGCTGCCATAGCAGAAATCCCGTCTTGAAACATCCAGAACGCATCGTGATTGCCACACGCCAAAGCCGTCTGGCGCTGTGGCAGGCCGAGCATGTGCGCGAGCGGCTGCGCGGATTATATCCGGATTGCTCGGTGGAACTGCTTGCGCTGTCCACGCGCGGGGATGAAATCCTCGATACCTCGCTCGCCAAGATCGGGGGCAAGGGCCTGTTCGTGAAAGAACTGGAACTGGCGCTGGCGCAGGGCCGCGCCGATCTGGCCGTGCACTCGGCCAAGGACGTGCCGATGGAATTGCCCGCGGGTTTCGCGCTGGGCGCAATCCTCGAGCGCGAAGACCCGCGCGACGCCTTCGTCTCCCGGAAATTCGACAGCCTCGACGCGCTGCCCGCCGGCGCCGTGGTCGGCACCTCCAGCCTGAGGCGCGAAGCGCAGCTGCGCAGCCGCTATCCGCTGCTCGTCGTCAACAGCCTGCGCGGCAACCTCGATACGCGCCTGGCCAAGCTCGATCGCGGCGAGCACGATGCGATCATCCTTGCCGCCGCCGGCCTCAAGCGCCTCGGACTGGGGGCGCGCATCCGCTCGGTGCTGACGGTGGAGCAGAGCCTGCCCGCCGCGGGGCAGGGTGCGCTCGCGATCGAATATCGCGCAGAACGCGCGGACATCGCCGCCTGCCTCGCGCCGCTCAATCACCGCGCCACCGAACTCGCGGTGCGCGCCGAGCGCGCGGTGAGCCGCGCCCTCGGCGGCAGCTGCCAGCTGCCGCTCGCCGCCTACGCCAGCGCCGGCGCCGCCACCCTCGAGCTGCGCGGACTGGTGGCCAGTCCGGACGGAACCGACATGATCACGGCGGCGGTCTCGGGTCCTTCCGGGTCGCCCGAGGAACTGGGCGTGCGCCTCGCCGCCGAACTGCGCGCGCAGGGCGCCGACCGCATACTCGCCGCGCTGCTATGAGCTCGACGGCGCTGGCCGGGCGCCGCGTCGTGGTGACGCGCCCCGCCGGGCAGGCGGCACATCTCGCGGCGCTGATTCGCGCCGCCGGCGGCGAGCCGCTGCTCTACCCGGCGCTGGCTATCTTTCCGTGCGGTGAGCCGGCGCAGCTGCACGCGCTGATCGGGCGCCTGGAAACATTCGATCTTGCCATCTTCGTGAGCGCCAATGCGGCGAGCCACGGGCTCGCGCTGGTGCGCGCGCGGCGCGCCTGGCCGCCGGACCTGCGCGTCGCCACGGTCGGACGCGGCAGCGAACGTGAGCTGGAGCGCCACGGCTTTTCCGGCGTCATCGCACCGCGCGAGCGCTTCGACAGCGAGGGCCTGCTGGCCTTGCCCGAGCTTGCCGCGATGCAGGGCAAGCGCGTGGTGATTTTTCGCGGCGAAGGCGGGCGCGAACTGCTGGGCGAGACGCTCGCCGCGCGCGGCGCCGCCGTCGAGTATGCCGAATGCTACCGCCGCGGCCGGCCCGATGCGGACCCGGCGCCGCTGCTTGCCCGGTTCGCGCGGCGCGAGCTCGATGCGTTCACGCTGACGTCGAGCGAAGGCCTGGCCAACCTGCACGCGATGCTGGGGGAAGCCGGGCGGCAATGCCTGCAGGGCACCCCCATATTCGCGCCGCACGAGCGCATCGCCGCTGCGGCGCGCGCCCTGAATGTGCAGACCGTGGTGCTGACCGGCCCGGGCGACGAGGGCCTGGTCGCGGGGCTGGCTGGTTTTTTTGCTAAAGTGTGATACTCAGGCTGTGATACCCAAGCGATCGATACTGCCGCCATGAACGAAAGCAATGCCGAACCGGACCAGAGCGCTGCCGAGCCGATAGCGCCTGCGCCGCCGGAGGAGCCGAGCGGGCGCAGCGCGCGCGAACCGGCACCGCTCAACTGGCGCCTGCCGCTGATGCTGGTGCTGCTGGCGGCGACTGCGGTGGTCGCGTGGCAGTGGTACGACACCCGTGTGCGCCTCGATGCGATCCGCGAGGAGCTGGCGCAGCGCCTGCGCGCGGGCGACAACCTCGCGAGCGAGAGCCGCG
>JAAOZY010000355.1 GCA_012274205.1 Betaproteobacteria bacterium | reverse complement strand
CACCAACCTCGGCCGCGCCCGCCGGTTTCGAGGTCGTATTCGAGCGCGCAGGGATGGCGCGCCGCCATCACCAAGGCGTCCACCGCCTCGTCCGGCAGCGGCGCGCGGCCGAGGTTGGTGTGCAGCACGGTGCCGCTGAGATTGAAAACCCGCCTCAGGCGTGGCGCATGGTGCTGCGCCAGATGCGCGGCTAGATGCGTCGCCACCACAGGCTCGGCGTAATCCACCTGATTGCCCTGGCGCGCGGCCAGACGCGCATGTTCGAGCACGCTGCGCACGCCGGCGAGCACCGGTTCGCGGCCGTATGCAGCGAGCAGGGGCGCAACAGCGATCCAGTTGAGGACGCGATCGATCGAGGGCGGACGGGCCTGGGCGCTATGCACGATAGACATTCCCTTTGCGATAGGCGAAACAGCGATTTTAAGCAGCCGGTTTTTTTATAGTTGACCTTGAACCAGATACCAGTTGATTCCGCTCTTGGCATAGCCGGTATCGGCCATCAGCCAGTCGAGCGCCAGGCTGGCGAGGTCGTCGGCAACCGGATCGGCCAGCGGATCCTTGTCCTGCTGGATGATTTTCAGATAGGTCTTGCACTCCGGGCAGCTCTCGGCACGCACTACATTACTGCCGCCCTCCACATGGTAGTAAACGATGCCGCGGGTGTTGTCGCAGTTGCTGCACTTGGCGCGCACCACATGCCATTCCGACGCGCACAGCGCGCAGTGCAGATAGCGCAGGCCGTTCTCGGCGCCGCCGATGCGCACCACCGAGCTGACCGGATGCGAGCCGCACACCGGGCACAGATTGGGCAGCTCGGGCCGCGCTACCTGGGCTGGATCGAGCTGGCGCGCAAGATGCGTCCAGTGCACCTGCAGGGCCGCGCCGATCAACGGCGCCGTGGCGGCATTCAGTTTGGCCAGGTCACCCTCGAACAGGTAGCTGGCCTGTTCGTCCAGCCATGCATCCTCGCCTTCGAGGATCGGGCGCAACGCGGCCTGGCCGGCCTCAGGCAAGTTCGGCAGCACCGTCCGCGCCAGCTGGCGGGCCGTGTCGCGCCAGCCGGGCGGCCGCGCCAGACCAGCCGGCGCTAGCGGCGGCATGCCATATTCGCGGCATTGCGCCAATAGGTCGGGTGTCGGCAGCTCCGCCGCCGGGCCGGCGTCCAAGATCCCCTGCTGGGCGCGGGCGAGCCGGGCGACAAAGCGCAGGTAGTCGTCCAGGGTGTGACGTTCGGCCAGTTGCTCCAGCCGCCGGGCGCGCATCAGGAAAACGTCGGCGGGCGGCAGCCGCAGTTCCGGAATGCTGCCGGCTGCCGCTTCGATCTGGCCCGGTTGCAGGAGAGTCGTCATGGGCTGGAGGTTTTCTTCGTAGAGGATCGGATTTACTTGCCGGTCATTTCGCGGTACCAGGCGCGGTGATGATGTTTGGCCCAGGCGGGGGATACCGTGCCCCGCGTCATTGCCCTGATCGAACCCTTGACCCAGATACCCGCATAAATGTGAACGATGATGCCGAGAATCATGAGCCACGCGACAAGCGCATGGATCAGGACGGCGATGCGCAACACGGGGAGAGGGAAATAGGCTGCAAACCACGGCCGCCAGATGACGATGCCGGAAATCATCAACACGGGGACCGTTACCACCACCATCCAGAACACATATTTCTGGCCGGCGTTGAATTTTCCGACCTCGGGCAATCGTTCGTCGCGGTTGCAAATCTCGTCCCCGATGTGCCGCATCCACACCCGATCGGCGGGGACGAAGTGGACGTAACGCCAGAACTGAAACGCCAGAACGAGGAAGAACAGCGCCAGGAATACGCCGATATAAGGATGGAGAATGCGGTCCCAGGTGCCGCCGCCGAACAGATTCGACAAAAAGAAAAAGGCCGGGTGGAACAGGGCCAGTCCCGACAGCATTGCGAGAACGAAGGCAATCGCCACCAACCAGTGGTTGCTTCGCTCTCCTGCGGTGTAGCGACGTATCCATCTAATCATGATCGCTCCTCGAAGGATCGTACGGCCGGGCCGGGTCATAAGGCCGGCCCGGGTCGGCAGGGAGCGGCGGATCGTCCGCTTCCGCTCCCTCGTCCGGAACCAGTTTGGGGCCCACCGTCACGTAGTGGAAGAAACCGGCCATAACCGCGAGGCCGATACCCAGGTTCATCAGGGGCTTGGTAATGCCTTTCCATAGACTGACCAGCGGACTCACGGCCGGATCCTTGGGCAGCCCCGCATACAGATCGGGCTGGTCGGCATGCTGCAGAACGTACATCACGTGGGTGCCGCCCACCCCCTGCGGGTCGTACAGCGCCGCATTGCTGAAGCCGCGCTCCTTGAGGTCGGCGACGCGTTCCGCGGCGTGGTGGATCATGTCCTCTTTGGAGCCGAATACCAGCGCGCCGGTCGGACACGTCTTGATGCAGGCCGGCTCCAGTCCCACCGCCACCCGGTCGGAACACAGCGTGCATTTGTAGGCCTTGTTGTCCTTCTTCGAGATGCGCGGAATGTTGAACGGGCAGCCGGTGATGCAGTAGCCGCAGCCGATGCAGTTTTCCTCGTGGAAATCCACGATGCCGTTCGAGTATTGAACGATCGCGCCCGGCGCCGGGCAGGCCTTGAGACAGCCCGGATCGGCGCAGTGCATGCAGCCGTCCTTGCGGATCAGCCATTCCAGCTTGCCCTGCTCCACTTCCACTTCGGAGAAGCGCATCACCGTCCACGACTGGGCGGAAAGATCGGGCGGGTTGTCGTATACGCCGACGTTGGTGCCGACCTGGTCGCGCAGATCATTCCATTCCATGCACGCCACCTGGCAGGCCTTGCAGCCAATGCACTTGGAAATGTCGATGAGTTTCGCAACCTGGGTCACGTCGCCGCGCGCGGAGGGCGACGGCCTGGTGGTGGCGGAACGGGCCGTAATGTCGAGAGATTGCAGTGCCATGGCCGACTCCTAAACTTTCTCGACGTCGACCAGGAACGCCTTGAACTCAGGCGTCTGGGTATTGGCGTCGCCCACGAAGGGCGTCAGGGTATTGGCGAGGTAGCCATTTTTCGTCAGGCCCATGAAGCCCCAGTGGATCGGAACCCCGACCGTATGGATTTTCTTGCCGGCTACGGTAAGACTCTTCAGGCGCTTGGTGACCACGGCCACCGCGACGATGAAGCCGTGGTTCGATCTCACCCGCACGTGATCGCCGGCCTCGATGCCCTTCTCCTTCGCCAGTTCCTCGCCGATCTCCACGAACTGTTCGGGCTGGAGAATGGCGTCCAGGCGGGTGTGCTTGGTCCAGAAGTGGAAATGCTCGGTGAGACGGTAGGTGGTGGCGACAAACGGAAACTTGTCGGGCTTGCCGAACGTCGCCCAGTCGTCCTTGAACACCCGCGCCGCCGGACTTGAGAGCGCCAGCGGATTGTTCGGGAACAGCAGATTGGCCGCCAGCGGCGTCTCGAATGGCTCGTAGTGCTCCGGGAAAGGCCCGTCGTTCATCTTGTCGACGGCAAAGAAACGCGCCACGCCTTCGGGATTCATGATGAACGGATTCATGCCTTCTTCCGGCGCCGAATCCACCTTGAAGTCGGGAACGTCCGAGCCGGTCCACTTGCCCACGCCCGCATCCCAGGCGATCAGTTTGCGCGTGGCATCGTAGGGCTTGCCGGACGGATCACAGGAGGCGCGGTTGTAGAGGATGCGGCGGTTGGCCGGCCAGGCGAACGACCAGTTGAGGGTCTGGCCGATGCCGAAGGGATCGGAATTGTCGCGCCGCGCCATCAGATTGCCCTTCTCGCTCCAGGCGCCGGAAAAAATCCAGCAGCCGCAGGAAGTCGAGCCGTCGTCGCGCAGTTCGGCGAAGCCGTTCAACTGCTCGCCGGCCTTGACCAGCACCTTGGCTGGATCCTTGGGATCGGTCACGTCTTTCAGCGCCTTGCCGGAAAACTCCTTCGCCAGCTCTTCCGGCGAGGGGAAGGCCGGGATCTTGTGCTTCCAGCTCAGGTTGAGCACCGGATCAGGGAACGCGCCGCCGTCCTTTTTATACAGCGCGCGGATATTGAGGAAAATGCCGGCCAGGATTTCCTGGTCGGTCATGGCGTCACCGGGCGGCTCCGCGCCCTTCCAGTGCCATTGCAGCCAGCGCCCGGAATTGACCAGGCTGCCGTCCTCTTCGGCAAAGCAGGTGGACGGCAGGCGGAACACCTCGGTCTGGATCTTGGCCGGATCGACGTCGTTGAATTCGCCGTGGTTCTGCCAGAACTCCGAAGTCTCGGTCGCCAGCGGGTCGATGATGACCATGAACTTGAGCTTGGCCAGCGCGCCCGACACCTTGACCTTGCACGGCGCAGACGCCAGCGGATTGAAGCCCTGGCAGAGATAGCCGTTGACCTGGCCGTTGTTCATGTCCTCGAACACCTGCAAGAGGTCGTGCGGCTTGTCGAGCTTGGGCAGCCAGTCGTAGCACCAGTTGTTGTCCGCGGTGGCGGCGTCGCCGTACCAGGCCTTCATGGTGCTGACGTGGAACTTGCCGTAGTTCTGCCAGTAGGACAGCTGGCCCGGGCGCAGCGGCTTGGTGGCGCGCTTGTCGATGTAGGTCGGGTAATCCTGTTCTTTCTCGCCCGGCAGCGTCATATAGCCCGGCAGCAGGTTGGACAGCAGACCTAAATCCGTGAGCCCCTGGATGTTGGAATGGCCGCGCAGCGCGTTCATGCCGCCGCCCGCCACGCCGATGTTGCCGAGCAGCAGCTGCACCATCGCGCCGGTGCGGATCATCTGCGAGCCCTGCGAATGCTGCGTCCAGCCCAGCGCGTACATGACGGTCATGGTCTTGTCGGACGCCGCCGTGCCCGAAATCATTTCGCATACTTTCAGAAATGCATCCTTCGGCGTGCCACAGATGCTGGATACCATCTCAGGCGTGTAGCGGCTGTAGTGCGCTTTCATCAGCTGGTAGACGCAGCGCGGGTGCTGCAGCGTGGGGTCGGTTATAGCAAAGCCGTCGTCGCCGATCTGGTAGCCCCAGGTGGACTTGTCGTAGGTGCGCTTCTCCGCGTTGTAGCCGGAAAACAGGCCGTTCTCGAAGGTGTAGGCATCGTTCACCAGGAAGCTGAAGTCGGTGTAGTTCTGTACGTATTCGTGATGAATCTTGTCGTGGCCCAGCAGGTAATTGATGACCCCGCCCAGGAAGGCGATATCGGTGCCGGCGCGGATCGGCGCGTAGAAATCGGCTACCGCAGCCGAACGGGTAAAGCGCGGATCGACCACGATCAGGCGCGCCTTGCGGTGCGCTTTCGCTTCGGTCACCCATTTGAAACCGCACGGGTGCGCCTCGGCGGCATTGCCGCCCATGATCAAAACCAGGTCCGCGTTCTTGATGTCAACCCAATGGTTGGTCATCGCTCCTCGGCCAAACGTCGGGGCAAGACTTGCCACCGTGGGGCCGTGTCAGACACGTGCTTGATTATCGAATGCGAGCATCCCCAGGCTGCGGGCGACTTTGTGAGTCAGGTAGCCGGTTTCGTTGCTGGAAGCCGACGCGGCGAGCATGCCGGTGGTGAGCCAGCGATTGACCGTCAGGCCATCCTTGTTGGTGGCCTCGAAGTTCGCATCGCGGTCGGCCTTCATCAGTCTGGCGATGCGGCTGAAGGCATCGTCCCAGGAAATGCGCTGCCATTCCTTGCCGCCTGGGGCGCGGTATTGCGGATGGGTCAGGCGGTCGGGGCTGCGGACGAAATCCAGCAGGCCGGCGCCTTTCGGGCACAGCGTGCCGCGGTTCACCGGATGGTCGGGATCGCCTTCGATGTGGATGATCTCGGTGTGGGCGTTCTTGGCCTTGTCGCCCAGGCTGTACATCAGGAGGCCACATCCCACCGAGCAGTAGGGGCAGGTATTGCGGGTTTCGGTCGCGCGGGCAAGCTTGAACTCGCGCACTTCCGCGAGCGCCTCGTCGGGCGCGAAACCCAGCACCGCCAGACTGGAGCCGCCGACTCCCGCTGCGCATATTTTGAAAAATTGTCTCCGGGTCACTTGCATGTCGCGCCTCCGATCCGATTAACCAGATTTATGGATCCCTCAGCAACTATAGGTAGGGAAATCGACATTCCAAGCTTTTTAAAACAGTCAAGACCCTGCTCAATCCGGATGCGAACTCAACCCGCCGCCCACCGGCTGCATCGCATCAAATCAGCTCGTAGTCGCGTTCGAGCAATGCGCGATTCCACTTCCCCCATCGTGCGGCGGCTTCATAGGTCGTCTGCAGAAACAGGAGCAGCGTGTCATCTGGAAACCGCGCCTGCCGGACAACGTCGTAGGGCAGGATGAACTCGTGCAGATCGGCGCTATAGAAGGCGTCTTCCGGCTGAACCGCGGCCTGCGCAAAGCCGGCCGGCTCGGGGTAGGCATAGGAATAGAACGCCGGGTAGCGAATCGGCCCGCCTCCGGGCCAGAACCCGCAGCTGCTGACTTCGTGCGAATAGGCCTCGCGGGTCACCCAGTCCGGCAGGTTCGGGATGCCGCCTGGATGCAGCGGCGCCGGCCGTCCTGAAAACCGCGTCACGGCCAGGTCCGGCGCGCCCCAGAAGAAATGCACGGGGCTGCACTTGCCGATGAAATGGGCGCGGAACTGCTTGAATAACCGGTCGGCCTGAACCAGGATCCGCCAGAAACGGGTGGCGTATTCCGGGTCGTAGGCACAGTGCGTTTCGTCCTCGTCGAACGGCAGCGGAATGGCGACTTCGCAGGGCTTCAGGTGCAACTCCACATGAAGCTGAAGCCTGTCCAGTTCTTCCATCAGGCGCGTGTAGAACGCCGCCACCGACTGCGGCCGCAGCGGAAGCCCGCCGCTGCCGCCGTCGCTCGACAGTATTGTCAATACGTGCGAGATGAAGTCGAAATCGATCTGGAAAGTCCGGGTCCCGTAGGGGATGGGCGAGGTGGTGAGGCCGCGGGACGTCACATACAGCGTGACATGCCAGGCATGATTGAACCAGGGACTCTGCACCAGCCGGATCTTGCCGACAATCTGCGTCCACAAGTGCAGGGTCGCATAGGTCTCGCTCCAGGCCTCGAGCGGCAGTTCAGGCCAGGTTTCCATGGCGGGAGCGGACTGTATGTTCATGATTCCTCCTGCCGGATTCGATTTCCGGTTGCCGAACTTTACAAGTGCAGGTTGCTAACTATGATCCTAGTAGTTGATCCTAGTAGTTGCAGCGCACATGCCAAGTGGCCAGCGCGATGGCAATTGCCCGCCAAGGGGCAAGCTGTCGCGCGAGATTCTGGCAATCAAGAATACAAGAGGGGGCCATGAACATTCCCAATGCAGCTTCAGCCTTGCCGGATGAACAGCGAAGTCAGTGGGCTGAAATCTACCTGAGCGTGCGCCGATGCAGCGAGGAACTGTGCGTGCCGCTGTCTGCCGAGGACTGCTCGATCCAGACCGCACCCGAAGCCAGTCCGTCCAAATGGCATCTGGCGCATGTGAGCTGGTTTTTCGAGACCTTTCTGCTGAAAGCCTACCTCGCGCCCTATCGTGAATTCCATCCGGTGTTCAGCCATATTTTCAATTCCTATTACGAGCAGATCGGAACGTTCCGGCCTCGCGAGCAACGCGGATTCCTGTCGCGCCCGGGCTTCGAAGAAATCATTCGCTACCGGTCCCATGTGGACGAACACATGCTGAAGCTGGTGCATAGCGCTGGCGAGGACGTGTGGCCACACGTGCAGCAGCGTCTGGAAATCGGCCTCAACCATGAACAGCAGCATCAGGAATTGCTGCTGACCGACATCAAGCTCAATCTCAGTGCGAACCCTCTGCGGCCCGCGTACCGCAACGATCTTCCGGCAACACCGAAGGCCATTGCGCCCGCCCTGCACTGGCAGGCATTTCCCGGCGGCATCCACGAGATCGGGCATCAGGGCAGCGGCTTTGCTTACGACAACGAGACACCCCGCCACCGGATCTATCTGAATGCGTTCTGCCTTGCCTCGCGGCCCGTGACCAATGGCGAGTACGTGGCCTTCATGCAGGACGGCGGCTATGACCGCCCCGAGTTCTGGCTGTCGGACGGCTGGGCGACGGTGAAACGCCAACACTGGTCGAACCCGCTGTACTGGGAAGCGACCGATGGCGAATGGTCGCAATACACGCTGGGCGGACTGCGCATGCTGGATCCGGAAGAACCGGTCTGCCACGTCAGCTATTACGAGGCAGAAGCCTATGCTGCCTGGGCAGGCAAACGACTGCCCACCGAAGCAGAGTGGGAAATCGCGGCGCGCGGGCTGGCTATTGCCGGCAATCTGCGCGACAGCGGTTACCTTCACCCCACAGCCGCGCTGCCGGGAGATAGCCTGCTGCAAATGGTTGGCGACGTGTGGGAGCACACTGCCTCGCCCTACCAGCCTTATCCGGGTTTCCGCCCTGCCGCGGGTGCGCTCGGCGAATACAACGGCAAGTTCATGTGCAACCAGATGGTGTTGCGCGGCGGCTCCTGCGTCACCGCCGCCGATCACCTGCGCGCCAGCTACCGCAATTTTTTCTATCCCCATGAGCGCTGGCAATTTCAGGGAATCAGACTTGCAGAGGATGCGTGATGAAAGCAGAACCCGTAAATTTTCACTTTCATGACTTGCACCCGGCAACGGAGGACTTCCATGCGCAGGTCATCGCCGGACTCAGCCAGCAAACCAAGCGGCTGCCGCCCAAATTCTTCTACGACGAACGCGGATCGCAGCTGTTCGATGCCATCACCCGGCTGCCGGAATATTATCCAACGCGCACGGAAATCGACCTGTTGCAGCGGCATGGCGCAGACATGGCCGAGATGCTGGGCAATGACGGTCTGCTGTTCGAACTCGGCAGCGGCAGCGACATCAAGATACGCGTGCTGCTGGACGCATTACAGCTCCAGACCTATGCACCGATCGACATTTCGCGCGAGCCGCTGCGGCTGTCCGCAGGCGCCATCGCCGAGGATCACCCGCAACTCGAGGTGCATGCGATCTGCACCGATTATTCGAAGCCGATCGACCTGCCCGGTGTGTTCGATGATGAGCGACGGCTGGCCTTTTTCCCGGGTTCCAGTATCGGCAATTTCGACCCGCTCCAGGCGTGCAATTTTCTACGGCGCATCGCCAAACTGCTCGGCCCCGACGGCAGGCTGCTGATCGGCGTCGACCTCAAGAAAGCGCCGGCGCGCCTGCACGCCGCCTACAACGACAGGCAGGGCGTCACCGCGCAGTTCAACCTGAATCTGCTGACGCGGATCAACCGCGAACTGGATGCCGATTTCGATCTCGAAGCTTTCCGCCACATGGCCTTCTACAACGAGAAGCTGGGCCGGATCGAAATGCATCTGCTTGCCGCCGAGCCACAGCATGTCCGGGTCGACGGCTGCTGCTTCGACTTTATGGCGGGCGAAAGCATCCATACCGAGAATTCCTACAAGTACAGCATCGAGGAATTCCAGGCGCTGGCGGCGCAAGCCGGGCTGGCCAGCCTGCGGGTCTGGCAGGACGATGACGCGCTGTTCAGCGTCCACTGCCTGAAGCCGGTTTAGCCGGCGACGACTTCCGCCACTGCGGCGACCGCCGCCTCCAGCTGCATCCGGCTGGTGTAAAAGTGCGGCGAAAACCGCACGCCGCCACCGCGCTGGGCGCAGATCACATTGCGTGCCAGCAGGCGCTGATGCAACTCCGCGGCGGCGACGCGTCCATGGCGGAAGCTGACGATGCCGGCATAACGTCCGGACTGTCGCGGAGTTAGTATCTCGATATCGGGCAGCGCGCTTAACGCCTCCATCAAATACGCACTGTTCGCCAGCACGCGCGCCGCCACCGTATCCATTCCCACTTCTTCCAGCAGCGCGAGGCTCGCGCTCAGGGCATGAATGCCCAGCATGTTCGGGCTGCCGCATTCGAAGCGACGGGCGCTCGCCGCCACCTGCCAGTCGGGGCGCGAGAAGTCCAGGTGGTCTTCCACCATGTGCCAACCGTATTGCCTGAGCCGCAGCCGTTCGCGAAGCTGCGGTCGAACGTAGAACAGCGCACATCCTTCCGGCCCGAGCAGCCATTTGTGGCCGTCGGCGGTCACGCAATCCGCGCCGCAGGCCTGAATGTCCAGCGGCAGCGCGCCGAGGCTCTGGATGGCGTCGACGCAGAACAGCACGCCGCGCGCGCGGCACAGCGCGCCCAGGCTTTCCAGGTCCAGCCGCAGCCCGCTGGCGTATTGCACCGAGCTGATCGCCAGCAGGACGGTGCGGTCATCCATCGCGTCGCCAAGCGCCTGCTCCGGCGACGCGCCGCGCGTCAGGTCGATGCGGCGGGTTTCGACCCCCTGCTCATGCAGCGACTGCCAGACGATGCGGTTGGACGGGAATTCCTGATCGCTGATGACCACGTTGTCGCCTGCCTGCCAGGTCAGGCCATGCGCCACGACGGACAGCGCTTCGGACGTGTTTTTCAGGAGTGCGATGTCGTCTGCGGAGGGGGCATTGAGCAGGCTCCGGCATTGTTCGCGCAAACGGGTTTCCGTCTCCAGCCAGCGTGGGTAATCGCGCCCGCCCTGGTGCAGGTTCTCCTCGGCAAAGCGTTTCACCGCCTCTGCCGTGCGGCGCGGCCAGGGCGACACCGCCGCATGGTTGAGATAGATCAGACCGGGGTCGAGCGGGAATTCACTGCTGAAGTCGCTGTGGCGCATATCGGCTGCGGAGGCTGGCGTGATGGAAGCCAGTTTAGGCCTCTTGCAGCGTTTTACGCGCCTGCGTGCGCCAAAGCATCGCCACGCCGAGCACGGACGACAACACCGAGGCGGCGAACACCGCGATCTTGGCGACGGCGAAATCGCCGGCGAGCGGAAACGCCTGCCCGGCGATGAAGAGCGACATGGTGAAGCCGATGCCGGCCAATGTCCCGGCGCCCGCCAGCTGCCGCCAGGAATACGCCTCGGGCTTGTGCGCGAGCCCGAGGCGAACGGCCAGGGCGGAAGCCAGGACGAAGCCCAGCGGCTTGCCGACGGACAGGCCGGCCACGATTGCGAGCACGAGCATGCCGTGCTGGCTGAACACATCCGTGCTGATGGGGACCCCGGCATTCACCAGGGCAAAGATCGGCAGCACCAGATAGCTGGATCGCGGCGCGGCATTGCGGAGCAGGCGGTCCGCCGGAGATTCCAGGCGATCGTGGATCGCATCCAGCGCCTGTAGCGCGGGTGCGGACGGCCCGCGGCGGAATTGTTCGCCACGGTGCCGGGCCTCGGTCGTCAGGATCGCTTCGGCCTGCATCGCGAGAGTCGTGTAGTCGGGCGGCGGACGCGTGGGGATGAAAGTGGCCAGGATGACGCCGGCCAGGGTGGCGTGGAGGCCACCGGCATGAACGCAGGCCCATAGCGCAACCCCGGTCAGCATGTAGGGCAGGACGCGATAGATCCCCGATCGGTTCAACAGGGCCAGTACGCCGGTGAGTGCGGCTGCGGCGGCGAGATAGCCGGCGTGCAGATCGCCGGAATAGAAGATGGCCACGACGATGATGGCGCCGATGTCGTCGACGATGGCAGCCGCCGTCAGAAAGATGCGCAGCTCCACCGGAACGCGGGCGCCCAGCATCGCGACCAGGGCCACGGCGAAGGCGGTATCGGTCGCCATCGGCACGCCCCAGCCAGGTGACCATGGACCCGCCGGGATGAGCAAGAGGTAGATGAGCGCCGGCACCGCCATGCCGCCGATTGCGGCCGCGATGGGCAAGGCGGCGGCGCGGCGGCTGGCCAGGTGGCCGACGGTGAATTCGCGTTTGATTTCGAGCCCCACGACCAGGAAGAAAATCGTCAGGAGCGCATCGTTGACCCAGTTCAGCAAGGGCATCCGGAAGCCGGCCTCGCCGAATGCAAAGCCGAATCCGGTGTGCCAGAAGGCTTCGAAATCGGCGCCCAGCCGGGAATTGGTGAGGACCATGGCCAGGATGGAAGCCAGCAGCAGCAGGATGCCGGCCGACGGCGCCCAGCTCGCGAAGCTCAGCGCGGCCGTGCGCACGCGATGCCCGAGCGAGCCCAGCATCGCATCGGTAAAGGAGCTCTCGTCCCAAGGCCCATCGTAACGGCGCCCGTTGATGAAAAACGTCGGCGTGTAGCGCACGCCGCTGGCCTGCGCGCTGTCGATGTCGCGCGCCACGCGCTGCCGCGCCCGCTCGGCCACCTCGCGCGCCGTGTCGGCATCCATCCGCGTCAGGCCCAGCGTGTCCGCCACCGCCCGCAAATCGTCCTCGGTCAAGTCCGGCGATCGCGTCATCAAGCTCACGTGCGCGTCCCAGAACTGCGCATGGTTCGCGGCCGATTCCGCCAGTTCGGCCGCAGGCTGCGCAATGTCGCTGCCTATCAGCGGCCGATGGCGGAACACATAGCGCAGACGCTCGCCCAGCTGGTTGCGGACTTCGGTAATGCGCTCATTGGCCGCACGGCAGTGCGGGCACGCGTAGCTGCCGTATTCCACCAGCGTGATCGGCGCCTGCGCAGGGCCGAGGATGTGGTCCGCTTCGTCGTCGACCGGGCGGTCGAGACGCATGCCTGTCGCCGCGAAGTCCGGGGTCTCGGTCATGGCCCGCGCGCGTATCAGTAATCCGCGAAGGCGTCGTCCGGGTAGCAATACAGCCAGCGCTCCCCGGGCTCCGCCGAAGCAATCACCGGATGGCCGCTCATCTGCGCGTGCCGGGTGGCGTGGCGGTTGGGAGAACTATCGCAGCACAAGGTCGCGCCGCAGGTCTGGCAGGTCCGCAGGTGGACCCAGCTGTCGCCGGTCTTGATGCATTCCTCGCATTCCTGGTTGTTCGCATGCTTGACGGCCGCGATCGCGCCGATATGGTCGCAGGGGGATGGTGCTGCCATGATTTCTCCTTTACTCGTGAAGAACCTGATGTACGAACGAGACCGAAATCGATCCCTCGCCGACAGCGGATGCCACCCGCTTGATGTTGCCCGCCCGAATGTCGCCGGCCGCAAACATGCCGGGTACGCTGGTTTCGAGCAGGTGGGGCGCGCGGCCGAGCGGCCAGTGGGCCGCTGCCAGTTCGTCCGCGGACAGGTCAGGCCCCGTCTTGATGAATCCCTTGTCGTCGCGCACGACGCAGCCGCCGAGCCACTGCGCGTTGGGTGCGGCGCCCGTCATCAGGAAAACGTGGCGGATCGCTTGCGTTTCGACGTCCCCGGAGCGGCGTTCCTGCCAGCGCACGCGTTCAAGATGTTGGCTGCCTTCGAGGGCCACGATCGTCGTCTGCGTGTGCAGGACAATGGCGGGATTGTCTTCGATGCGCCGGATCAGGTAGCGCGACATGCTTGCTGCCAAGCCATCCGAGCGAATCAGCACGTGCACCCGCTTGGCGGTCTGGGCGAGAAAGACCGCGGCCTGCCCGGCCGAATTTCCGCCACCCACCACGATGACCTCTTCGCCGGTGCACAACTGGGCTTCCATGAAGGTTGCGCCGTAATACACGCCGGCCCCTTCAAAGCTGGACAGGTTGTCGAGAGCGGGTTTCCGGTATTCGGCGCCCGTCGCGATGATGACGGCACGTGCCGGCACGCGCAGGCCGTTGCTCACCTCGACGGTGTAGGGCTTGCGATCGCAGCTGAGCCGCGCGGCACGATGCGCAATGATGATCTGGGCGCCGAATTTTTGCGCCTGCGTGTAGGCTCGGGCAGCGAGCGCCTGGCCCGAAATGCCCGTGGGAAAGCCCAGATAGTTTTCTATTTTCGAACTCGAACCGGCCTGCCCGCCCGGTGCGTTGGCTTCGATCACCAGCACATCGAGTCCTTCCGACGCGGCATAGACGGCTGCCGCAAGCCCCGACGGACCTGCGCCGACGATGACTAGATCGCGTATCTGCGTCTGGTCGATCGCATTGTTGAAACCGAGGCAGTCGGCAATCTGCTGGTTGGCCGGATTCCGCAATACGACGTTGCCGCCGCAGATGAGCACGGGGATATCGCCTGCCGCGACCTGAAACCGGTCCAGCAACGCCTGGACGTCGGCATCGTGATCAAGATCGACGTACGAATACGGATGACCATTGCGCGTCAGGAATTCCTTGATCCGCAGCGTCCCGGAACAATTGTTGGACCCCATCAGCACCACATCGCCGAACCCGTGCGCGATCAATTCGACCCGGCGCAGGATGAATGCGCGCATGATGATTTCGCTCAATTCGCTGTCGGTCTGCACCAGCGCCAGCAAATGTTCCCGATCGAGCTCGATCACCCCGCCCGCCTTGCTGGCGCGCGCCGTGACCAGCGCACGACGGCCCGAGATCAACTGGACTTCACCCGTGAACTGACCGGGATCGTGGACGGCAATGAGATCTTCGCCGGCGCCTGAAGGCCGGACGATTTCGACCTGTCCGGCGGTGACCACGAAAAACGGCACGACCTCGGCGCCTGCCTGGACAAGCACGTCTCCGGGCTGGATGCTGCGCGCATGCCCATGCACGGCAATGCGCGCGATCTGCGCCGGGGTCAATACCGGAAACATCTGGCTGATGCGCGCCGTCAGGGTGAGCGGCTCGGGCGTGGAAAGCGGCATGGGAAAGCGCTCCGTGTCGGGCGGTGAGTGATCCGGGATCAGTCCTGGCGCACTGCGGATAGCCTGGGCTCATCGAGCATGCGGAACAGGACGACGGCGTCGGCGGCAATGCCCGTCAGGCTGATCGCAACGTGAACCAGGGTAAACGCGAATATCGACATGCCCAGCATCATGATGCGCCTCCTTCCGAAAACCTTTCTTCAGGGTAGAGCCTGCTTCAACAGATTTCTATCTGGCGTCATTTCTTATTTGCTGCAAGCGGAAGCGCGGAAACGTTTGCATCGGCGATGGCGTTTCTCCGTGGAAAGCTAGATCCCGCCGGCCACCAGATGGGTCACCCGCGGAGCCTCGCTGCCGAGATGGAACAGCCGCGACTTGTCGAGGATATCGCGGTCGGCAACCGTCACGCGCTCATGCTGGCGCAAATGCTCGAGCCACGATTCGACCATGAAGCATTCCACCATGCGGCCCGGCTTCTCGATATCGTTGAACAGTTCCCACATGAAGGCGCCGTCGCGTCGCCGCAGCCGGCGAATCTGGTGCATGACGTGGGTGAATGCGTGGACGCGCGCAGGGTCGATCCGGTATTCCACCGTTACCATGACCGGCCCCCGGTCGACTTCGAGTTCGTCAGGCATCATCGGAGTGGGCCAGGCCATCGAAGGCGTCAGGTCCTGCGAATCATGTTGCCCGATGCGATAGCGCCAGGTTGCGGCGATGCCAATCAGTGCGCCAATGGCGGCCAGGGTCAGCGCGTAGGGAATGCCGATCCACGAAGCGACCTGCCCCCACAGCGCGCTGCCCGCGGCCATGCCGCCCATGAACACCACCCAGAAAAGCGCCAGGCCGCGCGCCCGCACCCATCCCGGCAAGGCGATCTGGGCGGCGGTCATCAGCGGCGAGACCACGCTGATCCAGGCCGCTCCGGTCAGCAGCATGGCGGCTGCGGCCGCATAGATGTTTCCGCTGTGGGCCAGCGCCAGCATGGCGATGGCATACAGGCCGGTGGCGCCCGCCACGATCCCATCCCGCGACACCTGGCCGTGAACGCGCGGCAGCAGCAAGGCGCCGGCAATCGCGCCGATGCCCATGCACGCCAGAAACAGTCCATAGGTGCCGGGGCCGCTGTGCAATTCTTGCCGGACGATCAACGGCAACAAGGCCCACGACGCGCTGGCGAACACAAAAAACGCGGCGCTGCGGATCAACACCGCGCGCAGTTGCGGCGAATGGCGGGCGTAGCGCAAGCCGGCGCGGATCGCCCCGACCACGCGTTCGGCTGGCAATTCGCTCACGCTGGGCGCACGCTGCCAGCGCTTCAGCGCCGCGATGACGGCGAGGAAGGAAACGGCATTCAGCATGAACACCGTGCCCGGCCCGGCGGCGGCGACGATCAGCCCGGCCAGCGCCGGACCGATGGCCCGGGCCACGTTCATCCCCATGGTGTTCAGGCCGATCGCTGCATGGAGTTCGTCGCGCTGGATCAGCTCCGGCGTAATCGCGCCCCACGCCGGCATCATCATCGCGGTGCCGATGCCGAGCGCGAACGTAAACACCAGCAGGAGCGGTGCGGTCATCATGCCCGCAAGCGTGAGCGCGCCCAGCGTGGCAGCCGTGACCAGCATCCAGACCTGCGAAGTGATCAGGTAACGCCGCCGGTCGACAATATCGGCAAGCGCCCCCGCCGGCAGCGCCAGCAGGAACACCGGCGCAGTCGTCGCCGCCTGCACCAGCGCCACCATCAAGGGACTGGGGGCGAGCGAAGTCATCAGCCAGCCGGCGCCGACCTCATGCATCCAGGAACCGATATTCGAGACAATCGAGGCAATCCACAGCGTCCGGAACACCCGGTGACGCAGCGGCGTCCAGGGTGAAGCGTGGGTGTCTTTAACGATGGCAGAAGTCATGGGCGGTGACGGGTTGAGCGCGATTCAGTTCCGGCTTGCCGACAGGCAATGTG
>JAAOZY010000354.1 GCA_012274205.1 Betaproteobacteria bacterium | reverse complement strand
GTCTCGCGTCCTTCGGACAGCTGCGTGCGCGGCCACTTGCCCGCGGCCACTGCGGCGCTCGACAGATAGGCGCCGCGCAGCAGCAGCATGACGCTGGCGATGACGTACTCGGCCACCGCCAGCGCGTTGGCGCCGGTGGCCGGTATGACCTCGATGCCGCGCGCCTTGCACGCCGCGACATCGATGTTGTCCAGGCCCACGCCCAGCCGGCCGACCACGCGCAGCCGCGGCGCGGCGGCGAGCACTTCGGCATTCACCTGGGTGCGGTTGCGCACGATCAGCCCCGGCGCATCGCTCAGCTGCCCGAACATATCGGCACGGCGGTCCACCAGTTTCGGGTCGTACACCACGTTGAAGCCGGCGCGCAGCGTATCGACAGCCGCCAGATCCATGAATTCCGTTATCACAATCTTCATGCTTGCCATCGCTCCGGTGGAATGGGCTCGCTGCGGAGCGCCGCTCTCAGCAGCGCTGCACGTCCCGCCTGCGGGTCCGTGCAGCGCGCGCGAGCGCGCGCTCAAGCGCTTTCGTACAGACGCGTCAGCACGAACTCGCGATGACCCAGGGTTTCGGCCGAGGTGAGGCGGCCATTGCAGGTGCGGAACATGCAGTCGAGCAGCGCATCGCCCGCCTCGTCCGGCGTCATTTCACGGCGCAAGAGGCCGGACACGTCGACGTCGATATGCTCGGACATGGTGCGCACGGTGCGCGGGTTGGCCGACAGCTTGATCACCGGCAGGATCGGATTGCCGATGACGTTGCCCTGCCCGGTCGGAAACAAATGCACCACGAAACCGGCCGCTGCCAGCAGCGTGACCATTTCGGCCGCCGCCGAGGACGAGTCCATGAACCACAGCCCCGGCCCCCCCGGTACTTCGGCCTTGTCGATCACCCCGTCCACCAGGCACTTCCTGCCGATCTTCTGGATGTTGCCCAGCGCCTTTTCCTCGATGGTGGTGAGCCCGCCGAGGATGTTGCCCTTGGTCGGCTGCGAATCCATCAGGTCGCTGGTCTTGTGCCGTTCGATCACTTCCTGGTAGCGGTCGAACATCGCCATGAACTCTTTCTTCACCTTGGGGGTGCGGCAGCGCGCCGCCACCAGGTGCTCGCCGCCGGTGATCTCGGTGGTCTCGCCGAAACAGAGCGTGACCTTGTGCGGATACATCTTGTCGAAGGCGTTGCCCACGGTCGGGTTGGCGCCGCAGCCGGATGTGGTATCGGACTCGCCGCACTTGGTCGAGACCCACAGGTCCTTCAGCGGGCGCTCTTCGCGCTTGAGTTCGGACGCCCACTGCATGTACTGCTTGGCCGCCTTGGAGGCGCGCATGATGGTGTCATGGTCGCCGTGCTGCTCGATGCCGAAGCCGCACACCGGCTTGCCGGTTTTGGCGATGCCCTCGACCACGCGCTTGGTCCACTCTTCCTCGATGCCGATCACCACGACTGCGGCCACGTTAGGATTGGAGCCGGTGCCGATGAGGGTGCGGAAATGCAGATCCAGGTCGGCGCCGAACTGCAGCCGCCCGTAGGGGTGCGGCAGCGCCATCGTGCCCTTGATGTTGTTGGCCACCGCTTCGCAGGCCGCGTTGGCGAGATCGTCCACCGTCAGAATAATGACGTGGTTGCGCACGCCGATGCGGCCGTTCTCGCGCTTGTAACCCCAGAACTTCGCGTTTTTCAGATTGATTGCCATCTATGTCTCCAGTTAGGTTTCGGTCGGGCTGGGCTCCATGCGCCTGCGCATCGCAGGCACGAGCCTCAAAACAGGTCGCGCGAGGTCCTTGCGCGACCGGTCCCGACTACCAGCGTTTGGTTTTAATGTTGTGCACGTGGGCGTGCTCGCCCACCTTGATCGGCGCGACGGTGCGGCCGATGTCCACGCCGTACTTGATCACCGTGTCATTCGCCTTGAGTTTCTGGATGGCGAGCTTGTGCCCGATGGGGATGTCGCTTTGCGCGCTCACCTTGATTTCCTTGTCCTGGTCCATGATCCAGCCCTTCAACTGCTGGCCGGCCTTGACGCCCTCGACCACGACCACGCCGACCGAATCGTGCTCGTCGTGCACTACAAAATGGATCATTGCTTACGCCTCCTTAACCAATTTCAAAAGTTCGAATCCGCGCCGTCGGCGTCCGGCGGCAATCGCGGCCGGCCGCATCCCCGCTGCGCGGGGCCCCTGCTCACTGCTCATGCCGCCCTTCCCGTCTGCCCGCAGGCGGGTGCGCAAAGGAGATACTAGGCGCGTCCCGCACCAAAGTCAACTAGATGACTTGTATGATTTAGATGATATGCTAAGATAATGCCATGAACACGCCGGAGCGAGACTGCGTATGAACCTGCGCCCGGGCGCGGATACCGGCGGCCAGCTGCCGCTGTACAAGGAAGTGAAGCGCCTGCTGACCGAGAGCCTGGCCGGGGGCGAATGGCAGCCGGGCGTGGCCCTGCCCTCCGAGGCGAAGCTCGGCGAGCGCTACCGCGTCTCCATCGGCACGGTGCGCAAAGCCATCGACGAACTGGTGGCCGAGCGCATAGTGGTGCGCCACCAGGGACGCGGCACTTTCGTCGTCGGCCATAACGCGCCGCGCACGCTGTTCCATTTCTTTCACATCGTCCCGGCGGACGGCACGAAGCTGCAACCGCAGGTCGAATTGCTGTCGTTCGAGCGCGCCAAAGCCGGCGCCGACAGCGCCATGCGCCTGAACATCGCACCCGGCGCAGCGGTGTTCATGATCAGGAATCTGCTGCGGCTCGGCGGCAAACCGGTGGAGCTCGATGAAATCACCCTGCCCGCCGAGCGTTTTCCGCGCCTGAGCGAGAAAGTGTTCCGCGAGCGCGACAGCACCATCTACCAGCTCTACCAGGAGCGCTACGGCATCAACGTGGTGCACAGCGCCGAGCGGCTCAGCGCGGCGCTTGCCGACCGCGCGAGCGCGAAGCTGCTGGGCGTCGCCGCGGGCGCGCCGCTGCTGCGCATCCGGCGCACCGCGCTGACCTATCACGATCTCCCGGTGGAACTGCGCACCAGCCTGGTCAACACCGCCGAGCACGAGTACTTCAGCGATTTGGGCAAGAGCTGAGACCCGGTCTGCGCCCCTTACCCGAGCGATTGTATTACGATTGGATATTTGGGCTGATGCACCACCATGCAAACGATCCAGACTGACATCCTGATACTCGGCTCCGGCGGCGCCGGGCTGTTCGCCGCGCTGCACGCGCACCAGGGTGCGCCCGAGCTCGATATCACCATCGCGGTGAAAGGCCTGCTCGGCAAATGCGGCTGCACGCGCATGGTGCAGGGCGGCTACAACGTCGCGCTCGCCCCGGGCGACTCGGTTGAGCGCCACTTCATGGACACCATCGAAGGCGGCAAGTGGCTGCCCGACCAGGACCTCGCGTGGAAGCTGGTGACGCTTGCGATCGAGCGCATCCACGAGCTGGAGAACGAGCTCGGCTGTTTTTTCGACCGCAATCCGGACGGCAGCGTGCACCAGAAGGCGTTTGCCGGGCAGACCTTCGACCGCACCGTGCACAAGGGCGATCTCACCGGTATCGAGATCATCAACCGCCTCGCCGAACAGGTGTGGGCGCGCAAGATCAAGCGGCTGGAAGAGCATCGCGCGGTGGCGCTGATCAAGGC
>JAAOZY010000353.1 GCA_012274205.1 Betaproteobacteria bacterium | reverse complement strand
CTGCTAGACCTGTTCGCCGCGACCGCGGTGGGTACGCGCATGCAGGGACAGGTCGACCGCGGCGAACTCAGGCGCCTCCTTCCTTTCGTCGGGCTCGGTCTGGCGCTGGGTCTCGCGCTGCTGATGCGCCTGCCCGAGCGCGCCCTGCTGCTGCTGCTCGGATGCTTCGTTCTTTACACAGGGATCAGCAGTCTCGTGCGCCGACACGTCGTGGGACCGCTGCATCCTGGCTGGGCCGCGCCGGCTGGCGTGATCGGCGGCATCTTCAGCGCGATGTACGGGGCCGGGGCGTCGATCTACACCATTTATCTGTCGCGGCGCATCGCCGACAAGTCGGTGTTGCGCGCCAGCGTCGCGCGGCTGATCTTGATCACAGGCCTGGTGCGCCTTGCGCTGTTCGCGCTCACCGGCCTGCTCGGCCAGAATCAGCTGCTGTTCGCCGCTGTGCTGCTCGCGCCATTCGCGGCATTCGGCCTGCTGCTGGGCAACCGGCTGCATCAGCGCCTGTCGGCGCAGCGCATTCTGCTGCTGGTCTACGTGCTGATCATCGTCAATGGCGCCGTACTGGTGGTGCGCGCCTGGTGAGTGCCTACACCTTATAATCGCTGCCATGCAAACGTCCTCCGATCGCGCCGCGGTGCCGCTGCGAACCGCGTTTTACGCGGTGCTGGCGCTGACGCTGGCGTTCAAATTCTGGTTCGCGCGCACGCTGCCGATGACCGGGGACGAAGCCTACTTCGTCTACTGGGGCGTATATCCGGACTGGGGCTTCTACGACCATCCGCCCATGATCGGCTGGATCCTGGCGCTGGTGCTCAAGCTGTCCCGGGCGGAATGGGCGCTGCGGCTCCCGGTGATCCTGATGCCGGCGCTGGTGGCGCTGGCAATGCAGCAATACCTCAGGCGCGTGGATGCGGACAAATCCTATGTCGCGGCGCTCGCCTTCCTGCTGCTGCCGGTGAACGTCTGGAACGTGCTCATCACCACCGATACGCCGTTGGTGCTGTTCGCATTCCTGTCGGCCCTGTGCTTTGGCGCCGCGTTGCGGCGCGAATCGAAGGCGCTGTATGCAGCCGCGGGGGCGTTCATCGGGCTCGCCTTCCTGTCGAAATACTTTGCCGTCCTGCTCGGCCTTGCCTATATCGCTTTCGTGCTGATGCAGCCTGCCGGGAAGCGCAGCTGGCGTGGACTCGCCGTCCTGATAGCAGCGGCGCTGCCGTTTGCAGCAGTCAATGCCTGGTGGAATTACGAGCACTGCTGGGCCAATCTGCTGTTCAATCTCTACAACCGCAACGATGACGCCGGCTGGCTGCCGCAGAATCCGCTGCTGTACGCGCTGAGCGTGCTGTACATGCTGTCCCCGGTTGCGCTATACCAGTTGTGGCGCGGGCGCGCCGCGATCGGGCCGAAGCTGGCGCAGCCGCAGGCACGCTTCTTCATGTACGTCTGGGCCGTGCCGCTGGCGCTGTTCGCGCTGCTTTCGCTGGCGAAGCAGGTCGGCCTGCACTGGCTGCTGTCGTTCGTGCCGCTGTTCTTCGTCGCGGCCGCGCTGCTGCTGAGCACCGCGCAGCTGAAGAAGTCCGTCGTCTATCTCGCTGTGCTTTCGGCGGTCCACATCGCGGCGATCGTGGGCGTGAGCCTGCTGCCGATGGAGATCTGGAAAAGCAGCCGGCTCTACGACGGCATCGTGTTCCACGTCAAGACCGCTGAACTGCTTGCGCGGCTGGAACCCTACGCCGGCAAGTATGAATTCTCCGCCGACGGATTTTCGCCCGCGGTAACCGCGTCCTACGCATCGGGGAAATATTTCTTCGTGTTCGGCACGGCGTCTTCTCACGGTCGGCACGATGACATCCTCACCGATTTCCGCAAGCTGGCCGGCAAGAATATCCTGGTGCTGCGCAAAAACCCGCCGAATCCGCAAGACTACCTGCCCTATTTTGCCAAAGTGGAATTCCGCCAGTACCTGCTGCATGGCGCGACCTTCTACCTGGTGTTGGGCCAGGCCTTCGACTACCCGAAATACCGCGAGCAGGTGCTGCGTCCGCTGCGCGACCGTTACTATAGAATCCCATCCTACCTGCCCGTGGGACATTGTTATTTCTGCGAACGCTATTTCCCCGATGAACCCTGTCCCACCCGCTAGCCGGGCACTGAATGGATGGGGGGCATTCCCTTTGGTTTCGCCGCTACGAGCGAGTGCAGAACGGCGCGGCCCGCGGCAACGATCGTGATCATGCGCATGAGTTCGCGTCGGGAAGACGGTCTCCAGCAGCCCGCGACAGGCGTGGCGCTCGCGCTACAGCTGGCCAAGCTGCTGCGCCCGTACCAGTGGGTCAAGAATGGTTTTGTCTTCATCGGCCTGTTGTTCGGCGATGCAGGCAGGAACCCGGAGCTCGGGCTCAAGGTGGTGCTGGCCGCAGCCGCGTTCTGCCTGATGTCGAGCTGCGTCTATGTACTCAACGATATTTTCGATCGCCAGGCCGACCGTGCCCATCCGCTCAAGCGCAGCCGGCCGCTGGCCAGCGGCGCGGTGGGCCTGAGCGCGGCCTTCGCGCTGGCCCTGGTCTGCGCAATCGCGGGGCTCGCGCTGGGCGCAGCTGCTTCCGCCGGCGTCGTGGCGATGCTGATCGCCTACCTGTTGCTCAACCTCGCTTACAGTGCCGGCCTGAAGCACGTTGCCGTGCTCGATGTGTTCATCATCGCCGCCGGTTTCATGCTGCGGATTTTTGCGGGCACCTGGGCCGTGGGCATCGCGCCGTCGCAGTGGTTGCTGCTATGCGGACTGCTGCTGACGATCTTCCTCGGTTTCGCCAAGCGCCGCGCCGAACTGATGGTGAGTGAAAGCGACGGTTCCGGCGGCGCCAGCCAGCGCCCGGTACTGGACGATTACAGCCCCGCGCTGCTCGACACCATGATGGCGATCAGCGCCGCCGGGGTCATCGTCAGCTACAGCCTGTACACGGTCAGCCCGAACACCGTTGCGCTGCACCATACCGACAAGCTGATCTACACCGTGCCGTTCGTGCTGTACGGCATTTTCCGCTACATTTTCCTGGTGCATCGCCGCGGCGGCGAGGACCCGGCGTCGACGTTGCTGCGCGACGCGCATATGCTCGTCACCGGGATCGCCTGGGCGTTCGTGACGTTCTGGATCATCTGGTAAGCGCCGTCATGGCCATGTTCCACGGGCTTTCGCTCCAGGGGCGCTTCGATTTGAGCTTGGTTCGCGGTTTCGGCATAATCGACCCACGCCGGGCTCGCCGGCGGGACCTCCCCGGCCCCGCCCGATCCGTCGGTCGCGAACTGGCACCCTATGCCTGACATCGAGAAGATAGACCACCTGGCGCACCTCGAATATCTCGGCGATGCGACCCAGTTCGCAGCCAAGATGCATCGCATGATCAGTTATTCGCCGCTGTTCGAGAACTTCAACATGGCGGAGATCCGGCTGATGAGCCATTTCATGCAGGTCTACCGGGCCGGGCCGGGGCAGGAAATCATCCATGAAGGCGAGCAGGGCGATTTCATGCTGCTGATGATCGAGGGCAGCGTCGAGGTATTCAAACAGGATCGCTGGAACTCGCCCAAGCTCATCGCATCGGTCGACGCGGGAAAGACCCTGGGCGAAATGTCCATGATAGACGGCGAGCCGCGCTTTGCCACCTGCGTTGCCGCCGAGAACTGCGTCATTGCAGTGCTGTCACGCGAGAACCTTGCGCGCATCATTCTGGAGCAGCCGATCCTTGGGGCGAAGATCCTGATGGAACTGGTGCTGATGCTGTCGCAGCGCCTGCGCCAGACCAGCGTCAAGCTGGTGAGCCTGATGGACAAGGAAAGCACCTGAATCCGGCGGCGCCCCCGCCTTCGCGCAGCTCTCGGCGAACTCGCGCGGCGGATATGGCAGAATGGCGAACAAAAAAATATCGGAGGGAGTCGCAATGAAGGTGAAGAACGGCAAGGATTTCTGGGCCGGGCTGATGTTTGCCGGCACCGGCCTGGCCTTCGCGCTGGGCTCGCAGAACTATCCCATGGGTTCCGCGGTGCGCATGGGGCCGGCGTATTTTCCGACCGTGCTCGGCGGCCTGCTCGCGCTTCTCGGCGCGGGCATTTTTCTGCGCGCATTCTTCTCGAAGATTGAGCATTCGACCAGGGTATTCCCGTTCCGGCTGCCGGTGCTGATCGCGTCGATCGTGATCGGCGGGGCGACCTACCTGGCGGCCAACTCGTTGAAGGGTGCGCCGATGCTCGAGTTCGCGCTCACCGGGATCGCGCTGGCGCTGTTCATCGGCGCATTTGGTCCGCGGGCCATGTTCGTGATCCTGCTCGCGGTGGTGATCTATGGCTACGCGCTCAAACCGCTGGGGCTGGTGCTCTCGACGGTGATCCTGATCGTCATGAGTGCCCTGGGCGGCCACGATTTCCGCAAGAAGGAAATCGTGATCCTGACCATTGCGATGGCGCTTTTCAGTGTATTCGTGTTCGTCAAGGGCCTAGGACTGCCATTCAACCTGTGGCCGTGGGAATAGGCATGGACTTCGCCCTGTTCCACAACCTTGGCATCGGCTTTGGCGTCGCGCTGAGCCTGCAGAACCTGATGTACTGTTTCTTCGGCGTGCTGCTCGGCACCCTGATCGGCGTGCTGCCCGGCATCGGGCCCATCGCCACTATCGCGATGCTGCTGCCGGTGACGTTCAGCCTGTCGCCGATTTCGGCGCTGATCATGCTCGCAGGCATCTACTACGGCGCGCAATACGGCGGCTCGACCACGGCGATCCTGGTCAATCTGCCGGGCGAATCGTCCTCGGTGATCACCTGCCTGGACGGCTACCAGATGGCGCGCCAGGGCCGCGCCGGCCCGGCGCTGGCGATAGCGGCCATGGGCTCGTTCTTCGCCGGCTGCGTCGCTACCGTGATCATCGCGCTGTTCGCGCCGCCGCTGGCGGAGGTCGCGCTCAAATTCGGCCCGGCCGAATATTTCTCGCTGATGGTGCTGGGTCTGGTCGGCGCGACGGTGCTCGCGCACGGCTCGCTGATCAAGGCGATCGCAATGACCATCCTGGGGCTGCTTTTGGGCCTGGTAGGCACCGACGTCAACTCCGGCATCGCGCGCTACTCCTTCGGCATAGCGGAGCTCTCCGACGGCATCAATTTCGTCGTCGTCGCCATGGGCGTGTTCGGTTTCGCCGAGATCATCAACAACCTCGAGCAGGGCGAGGCGCGCGAGGTTTTCGTGAACAAGGTGACGGGCCTGATGCCGACCTGGAAGGACCTGAAGGACGCCTCGGGCGCGATCCTGCGCGGCACCGCCCTGGGCTCGGCGCTGGGCATCCTGCCCGGCGGCGGGGCGCTCCTGTCCTCGTTCGCCGCGTACACGCTGGAAAAGAAGATCGGCGATACCTCGAAATTCGGCAAGGGAGAAATCCGCGGCGTGGCAGCGCCCGAATCGGCCAACAATGCCGGCGCGCAGACTTCCTTCATCCCCCTGCTCACGCTGGGCATACCGTCCAATCCGGTGATGGCGCTGATGATAGGCGCGATGATGATCCAGGGCATCGCGCCGGGTCCGCAGGTGATGACCGAGAGGCCGGAACTGTTCTGGGGCATGATCGCGAGCATGTGGATCGGCAATCTGATGCTGGTGATCCTGAACCTGCCGCTGATCGGCATGTGGGTGAAGCTGCTGACGGTGCCCTACCGCTTGCTCTACCCGTCGATCCTGCTGTTCTGCTGCGTCGGTGTCTACAGCCTGTCCAATGCGCCGTTCGACGTGATGATGACGGCGCTGTTCGGCCTGATTGGCTATGTTTTCGTCAAGCTCGAGTGCGAACCTGCGCCGCTGATCCTGGGCTTTATCCTCGGGCCGCTGATGGAAGAGAACCTGCGCCGCGCGATGCTGCTGTCGCGCGGCGACCCGAGCGTATTCGTCACGAAGCCAATCAGCGGCGTGCTGCTGGGCGTTGCCCTGGTGCTGCTGCTCATCACATTCGCCCCTACCGTGCGCAAGACGCGCGAGGAAGCATTCCAGGAATAGACGTGCTGCAAATGCGTGGCGATCAAACCCGGAGGACACAAGCGGGCGCGTCCTCCGTCCTTGCCTTCGGAGCCTGATCTTGCATAACAATTTTTTGGGGAGAACATGGTGAGACCTTGCTGCAGCATTGCCCTGCGCTTTGTTTGCGCGCTGATTCTGGCGCTAGCCTGCGCCGGCGCCAACGCGCAGGCCTATCCGTCCAAGCCGATACACCTGGTCGTTCCTTATCCGGCGGGCGGACCGCTGGACATCATGGCGCGTGCGATCGGGCAAAAGCTGACCGAGGCGTGGAAGCAGCCGGTGATCGTCGACAATCGTGCAGGCGCCGGCGGCAACATAGGCGCAGACGCGGTGGCGAAAGCGGCGCCCGACGGCTATACGCTGCTGATGGGCGCGGTCGCCACGCAGGCGATCAATCCTGCCCTGTACAGCAAGATCCCCTACGATGCGGCCAGGGATTTCGCCGCGGTGGCGCTGGTGGCGCAGGTGCCCAATATCCTGGTGGTGAATCCCGCGGTGCCGGTCAAATCGGTGCGCGAGTTGATCGAACTTGCGCGCGCCAAACCCGGAACGCTCAATTTCGCCTCGGGTTCCACCGGTTCGACCGGTCACCTCGCCGGGGAATTATTCAAGACCATGGCCGGCGTGGACATGGTGCATATTCCCTACAAGGGCGCTGCCCCGGCCACGACCGACCTGCTCGCCGGACAGGTGCAGCTGATGTTCGATAACCTCGCCAACGCGCTGCCGAACGTGAAGGCCGGTAAGCTGCGTGCGCTCGCCGTTACCACGCTCGCGCGCTCGCCGGCGGTGCCCGATCTTCCCACCATCGCCGAGTCGGGGCTGCCGGGCTTCGACCTGACTACCTGGTTCGGACTGTTGGTGCCGGCGGGGACGCCGCCGGAAATCGTTGCCAAACTCAATGCGGAAGTCGTGCGCGCGCTGAACTCCAACGACATGCGCGAGCGGCTGCAGAGAATGGGCGCCGAGCCGCCGGCCAACAATACGCCGGAACATTTTGCCGCTTTCATTCGCAGCGAAGCGGCGAAATACGCCAAGGTAGTGAAGAGCTCCGGCGCCAAAGTGGACTGAGCGCAGGTCGCGGCGGCGCCAAGGCGGGCGCGGACTTGAAGTCGGTTTCAATATGAGGGGATTATTCCCCTCATACTCTCCCATAGTGGGCGTTGCAAAATTTCAATTTGCAACGGGTTCTTACCGCGCCGGTTTCGCCGCCTTTGCGGACTTGCCCGGCTGCCACAGCACGTCACTGCCGCCGCCCGCGCGGTTCAGCGTCCGGCCCAGCACGAACAGCAGATCGGACAGCCGGTTCAGGTATTTTCGCGCCGCGTCGCTGACCGGTTCGGCACGCGCGAGCGCGACCAGCGCGCGTTCGGCGCGGCGGCACACGGTGCGTGCCAGGTGCGCCAGGCTGGCCGCTCGCGTCCCGCCGGGCAGGATGAATTCCTTCAACGGCGGCAAGTCCCGGTTATAGCCGTCCAGCAGCGTTTCCAGGCGCGCCGCCCGGTCTTCGCCCATGCCGGCATGTCCCGGAATGCAGACCTCGCCGCCGAGGTCGAACAGGTCGTGCTGGACGCTGGAAAGCGCGGCGCGTATGTCTTCGGGCAGTTGCTCGGCCAGCAGCACGCCTATGGTCGAATTCAGTTCGTCGATCTCGCCCAGCGCGTGCACGCGCTGGCTGTCCTTGGACACGCGCGTGCCGTCGCCGAGGCCGGTCTCTCCGGCATCGCCGGTGCGGGTGTAGATTTTCGTGAGGCGGTGGCCCATGTGTCTGCGCAGCTCGCGGAAAGCGCAAATTGTACCGCAAAGCGCGCGCGGTCCCCGGAACGCACAGCGCATTGCAGAATGGCCGGCGTTTGCCCGAATATTGTGCGCCCGGCCGGGGTGGACAGGCATTGAATCATAGTAGAATATTCCGGCGGAACCATTCGCGCAGATAGTTACCGGACTGCGCAGACCAAGGATGCAAGGTGAACTTACTGGCAATATTGCGTAGCCGGCTGGCCTCTATGTCCTCGGTCGAGTACCTGCCCGAGCGCGTCTCGATGCTGTACCGGCTTTCGGGCACCGATGTCCCCATCATCATGGTGGCGGCCAGCATCACCGCATTCGCCATGTGGGGCTACATCGGGGTCGACCTGATCGTCCTCTGGTTTATCTGGCTGGGTGTCGCGAGCGCGGTGCGCTATGCGATGGCGCGGCTCTACCGGCGGCGCCAGCCGCCCGCCGAGGACGCCGTCAAATGGGAAAATTATTTCTGCCTGGCGAGCGCGCTGGTCGGCGCCGGCTGGGGTCTGGCGCTGATGCTGATCGGGCATACGCCCACCTCGTTGCAGGAACTTACCGTCACCTTCCTGATCAGCAGCGTCGCCATGGGCCTGCCACCGTCGCTGGCGCCCAGCCCCAAGGCATTCACCAGTTTCATCCTGCCGATCCTGGCGCCGATGGTGGCGATGCTGCTGACGTTCGGCGGCGGACTCAACACCTCCACCGCGCTGCTGATGCTGGTGTTCGCGACCGTGCTGCTGGGCTTGTACCTGTCCAACCATTACGCCTTGATCGAGACACTCGCCTACGGCCACGAGAATACGCTCCTGCTGAAAAAGCTGCGCATCGCCGAGAAATCGCTGACTGCGGCACTGGCCGAGCAGCAGCTGATTTTCGACACCGCCGCCATAGGCATAGCCTTTGTCAGCAAGGACATGGTAGTCAAATGCAACAAGCGCTTCGCCGAGATCCTCGGCTACACGATGGACGAAATCGCAGGCCAGCCCACGCGTGTCTGGATCCAGCCGGACGCGGATTTCATGCAGCCGGAACGCCCTGCCTTCGCGCTTCTTGCGCAGGGCGACAACTATTCTTCCGAACTGCTCCTGCGCAAGAAGGATGGCGCGTCGATCTGGGTGTTTACCGACAGCCGCGCAATCGATCCCTCCAGGCCGCAGGAGGGCATCATCATCGGCATCGGCGACATTACCGAGCGCAAGCTGGCCGAGGCGGCGCTGCAGCAGACCAAGGAACGGCTCGATCTGGCGATGCAGTCATCGGCCATTTCGATCTGGGAGTGGGATGCGCGGCGCGGCACCATTTATCTCGACGCGGCACTCGCGCAAATGACTGGCGAAGAGCCGCGCGAGCGCTACCTCACGTTCGAGGAGTTCGTGCCGCTGGTGCATCCGGACGATGTCGAGACGGTGCGCCAGGCGCGCGAGGACTGCATCAAGGGCCTGCGGCCGCTGTATCGCATCGAGCATCGCCTGAGGATGGCGGGCGGAGACTGGGTCTGGGTGCTCAGCCGGGGGCGCGTAGTCGAACATGCCGCGGACGGGAGCGCGCTGCGCATGACCGGCACCAATGTCGACATAACCCAGCGCAAGCGCGCCGAAGTGGAGCTGCTTACCGCCCTGCAACGGGAGAAAGAACTGTCGGAGATGAAGTCCAAGTTCGTCTCGATCGCGTCGCATGAATTGCGCACGCCGCTGGCCACGATCCTGTCCTCCGCCGAGTTGCTGGAACACTATTCGGAGAGCCTGTCGGCCGAGGACCGGCTGAAAATGCTGCACGGCATCCAGGGCGCGGTCAAGCGCATGAATGCCATGATCGAGGATGTGCTGATCATCGGCAAGGCCGAGGCCGGGGCGCTGCAGTACGAGCCCAAACCGGTGGACCTGCGCGACCTGTGCCACAAGGTTGTGGAAGAGCTGCGCGGCGGCGTGGCCAAGCAGCACGTGATCCAGTTCGATCATCCGTTCGCGCGCGACAGCCTCAATCTGGACGAGAAGCTGCTGCGCCACATCCTCACCAATCTGCTTTCCAACGCGGTCAAGTATTCGCCGCCGGGCAGCACCGTAACGCTGCTGCTGGCCGAACGCGACAAGCAGGCGCTGATCGAAGTGAGCGACCAGGGCATAGGCATTCCGCCGGAGGATCAGGCGCGCCTGTTCGAGAGCTTTCACCGCGCCTCCAACGTCGGCAACCGCCAGGGCACCGGTCTCGGGCTGGTCATCGTGAAGAAGGCGGTCGAGCTGCATGGTGGAACCATTTCGATCGACAGCAAGGTCGACGCCGGCACGCGCATCAGCGTGCACCTGCCGCTCACCGAGAGGCGCAAGGCGGCCTGATTATGGCGCAGGTGCTGCTTATCGACGATGATCAGTCGAATCTCGATTTCATGCAGCACGTGATGCACATCGAGGGGCATGAACTCGCGTGGGCCGCCGACGGCGAGCAGGGGCTTGCGCTGGTGCGCAAGCTGCGACCGGGGCTCGTCATCTGCGATGTCGTCATGCCGCATCTGGGCGGCTACGCCGTGCTCGAGACGCTGCGCGCGGACCCCGAATTCGCGCGCATTCCGGTGCTGCTGTTCTCGGCGGCGATGAACGACGACGCCCGCGCCCTCGGCTTGCGGCGCGGCGCAACTGAAGTGCTGGCCAAGCCCTTCGACCTGGAGCAGTTGCGCGGCGCCCTCAGACGCTGTCTGAATCCGGGGCAGCCATGAAAAAGATTCTCGTCGTCGAAGACGAGGCGTCTATCCGCCTGAACGTAAGCCTGATGCTGAAGGGGGAGGGCTACGCGGTGGACACGGCCGAGGATGGCCGCGCCGGCATCGAACACGCGCAGAGCTTCGCGCCCGATCTGATCATCAGCGACGTGATGATGCCGGCGCTGGACGGCTTCGGCATGCTCGCGGCCCTGCGCGCCGACCCGCGCTTTGCCGATACGCCGTTCATCTTCCTCACCGCGCTCAACGACCGGAGCAGCATGCGCCGCGGCATGAACCTCGGCGCGGACGATTTCCTCAACAAGCCGTTCACGCGCGACGAACTGATCGAAGCGGTGAATTCGCGCCTGAAGAAGTACGAGGCTGCGGCGCGCTCGCTGGCCGAGCGCCTGGTCGCCGGAAACGACGAGCTCAAGCGCTGGTACCGGCAGAACTTGAGCGGCGGCGAGCCGGAGCGGCCGCTCGCGTTCGCGGAAACCGCCGGCATGACCGGCAAGATGACCGTGGCCACGGTGCTGTTCGCCGATGTGCGCAATTTCACCACTTATTCGGAGCGGCTCACCGCCGGCCAGATCGCCGAGCTGCTCAATGCCTACTTCGAAGCGGTGTGCCAGCCTATCGTGCGCAACGGCGGCCGCATCGCAAAACTGATCGGCGACGGCATCATGGTGGTGTTCGAGGCGCGCAGCGAGGACGGCGAGAACAATCATGCCTGCCGCGCCATCCGCGCCGGCCTGGGAATCGTGCTCGCGGCGAACAAGTTCGGCGAATGGTTCAAGCAGCATTTCGATCTGGGCGTATTGCCCGAATTCGCGACCGGCGTGGGCATCCATACCGGCGACATGATGGAAGTGCGCATCGGCCCGCCCGGCGCCGAGGACCTGACGGTGGTGGGCGACAGCGTCAACGTCGCCTCGCGCCTTGAAGGCCAGACGAAGGAACTGGGGTGGCCGCTGGTGGCGAGCGCTACCGCCGTCGAAATGGCCGGCGAACTGGTCAGTACCGGGGAATCGCGCTTGCTCGAGTTGCGCGGGCGCAACGCGCCGATCGAGGCAGTCGAGGTAACCGGCATTCGCGCCGCAGCCGGCGACGAATCCGGCCCGATCGAAATCCCGGACTCGCTGCGCGCGGCGCTCGTCGAAAACGCGCAAATGACGGCACGCGCGGCCAAGGCCGCGCTGTCGGAGACACTGCGCATCATCACCGGCGACCTGTCGCGGGCGCTCGCCGCCGGCCGGCCGCTGCAGATCAAGGGCTACAAGGTGCGGTCGAAGATCGGCGAAGGCGGCATGTCGAACGTGTTTCTGGCCGAGCGCGAGGCGGACGGCGCGCAAGTGGCGCTGAAGATCCTCAACGCGAAGCCGAGCGACGACAAGCAGCTGCTGCAGCGTTTCATCCAGGAATCGGCGCTGATTTCCGATATCGACCACACCAACGTGGTCAAGATCTACGACAAGGGCTTCACCGACGACTACGCGTATATTGCGATGGAGTATTTCACCGGCGGCAGCCTGAAGGACGTCATCGCCGCGGGGCTGACGCCGCGCCAGGCGCTGTCGCTGCTGGCGCAGGCGGCTGCGGCGCTGGCGGAGATTCACCGGCTGGGCATCGTGCACCGCGACGTCAAGCCGGCCAACATGATGCTGCGCGCGGACGGCACCATGGTGTTGGCTGATTTCGGCATCGCGAAGCGCGCCAGCGGCGACATGGACCGGACCGTGCACGGCGAATTTTTCGGCACACCCTATTACATCTCGCCCGAGCAGGCCAACGGCAAGCCGGCGACCGAGCGCTCCGACATCTACAGCCTGGGCATCATCTTCTATGAAATGCTGATGAACCGGCGGCCGTATGACGGCAATTCCATCGTCGAGCTGATCTCGCAGCATGTGAACGCACCGGTGCCGCGGCTGCCCGAGAATCTGACCGACTACCAGATGCTGCTCGATCGCATGCTGGCGAAGGATCCGGACGAGCGCCTGCAAAACGCGGACGAGGTGCTCTCGGTCATCGACCGCGTATGGACGCAGGTCGCGCTGCGCGCCAGTTCCGGGCAGGCTCCGCGCTGACGCACCGATGGTGCGCATCTGATTTGACCTCCACACGCCACCCCGGCATCACGCCCGCAGCGGGCCGGGTGTCGATCGTCGTCCCGACGCTGAACGAGGCCGGATGCATCGCCGCCACGCTGGCGTCCCTGGGTGAACTGCGCAGGCGCGGCCACGAAGTCATCGTGGCGGACGGCGGCTCGGGCGATGCGACGCCTGAACTGGCGCGCGGACTGGCGGACCATATAGTGGATTCTCTCCCCGGACGAGCGCGGCAGATGAATGCGGGAGCGCGCGCGGCCTCGGGCGAGGTGCTCGTGTTCCTGCACGCCGATTCGCGTCTGCCCGCGCAGGCGGACCGCCTGGTGCTCGAGGGGCTAGCCCGCAGCGGCGCCGTGTGGGGCCGCTTCGATGTGCGCATCGCGGGCGCCCATCCGCTGCTGCGGATGGTGGAGCGCATGATGAATCTGCGCTCGCGCTTCACCCGCATCTGCACCGGGGATCAGTGCATTTTCGTGCGCCGCGAGGCGTTCGAATCGCTCGGAGGCTATCCTGCGCAGGAATTGATGGAGGATATCGCGATCAGCGCGCGGCTGCGCCGCCTGTCGGCGCCGCTGTGCCTGCGCCAGCGCTGCCTCACCTCGGCGCGCCGCTGGGAAAGCCGGGGCGTGCTGCGCACCATCGCACTCATGTGGTGGCTGCGCCTTCAGTACGCCTGCGGCGTGGCGCCGGCGCGGCTGGCGCGCGCCTACGCAAGGCATGCCGAATGAGGCGCCCGCGCGCATGCAGATCGGCGCGGCCGAATTGCGCAGACCGCGGAAGCGTGCTCCCTTCACCTCGCGATGAGCTCTAGCTGCCGCGTCATCGTGTTCGCGAAGGCACCCACTCCGGGTCAGGTGAAGACGCGCCTGATTCCCGCACTGGGCGAGGCCGGCGCCGCCGCGTTGCAGTGCCGGCTTATCCTGCGCACGCTGCGCACCGCAGCCGCGGCGCGGCTGGGTACAAACGAACTGTGGTGCGCGCCCGGCCAGGACGACCCGTTTCTTGCGGCCTGCGCCAGCGAGTATGGCTTCCGTCTGGGGGCGCAGGGCGAGGGCGATCTGGGCATGCGCATGGCGCGCGCGCTGGAGTCTTCGCTCGCGCAGGGCACGCCGGGTGTGTTGATCGGCTGCGACTGCCCGGCGCTGAGCGTGGCCTATCTGCGCGAGGCCGCAGCTGCGCTGAGCCGCGGCGCGGATGCGGTGTTCGGCCCGGCCGAGGATGGCGGCTATGTGCTCGTCGGTTCGACGCGCTCGCCGGTGGCGGAACTGTTCGAGGGCGTTCCCTGGGGAACCGCGGCCGTGATGCAGGCCACGCGCGCGCGCCTCGCGCGCGGGGGCTGGTGCTGGCATGAACTGGAGCCGATGTGGGATGTGGACCGGCCCGAGGATCTGGCGCGCCTGCGCGAACTGCAGGATTTCGCCGATTGATGTCCCACGGGCATGGCGGCGTTGCCGGCCGTTGGAAGAAATTGGCAGGATGACCGGTATCAGCCGGTCACCCTGCCCCGCGGGGAGAGGAGGAGTAGGGCCCGCGAAACTTGTGCTGCCGTTCGGCAGACTAGCGGAAGAAGCTTCCGCTGAAGGTCAACACCGCCTGGCCGCCCAGAACGCAGGCCAGCTTTACCGTAGCCAGCAGCGCGGCAGCGCTGGCGCTCAGGTACCCGATTACGACTTTGACCGCCCCGAAGTTCATCGTGTTACTCAGGTTTAATCGATGGAATGAGTCTAAACAGCGTTTAATTATTTGTCGAATCGATTGTTTGAATTTATCATATCCATCCCATGGATATTAGAAACGTAGACCTCAACCTCCTAGTCGCACTCGATGCCTTGCTGGCGGAACGCAGTGTGTCGCGCGCCGCGTTGCGTCTGCATTTGTCCCAGCCCGCGGCCAGCGCGCTGCTTGCCCGGCTGCGCGAACTGTTCGGTGATCCGCTGCTGTTGCGCAGCGCGCGCGGCATGCTGCCCACTCCCAGGGCGCTGGAGCTGCTCGGCCCGGTGCGGCAGGTGCTGGACGAAATCGACGCCATAGTGCAACCGCGGGCGGCATTCGATCCGGCCAGCGCAAAGCACACGTTTATCCTGTCGGCATCGGATTATGTCGAATATGCGCTGCTGCCCAAGCTGGTGGATTATCTGGAGCGCAAGGCGCCGGGGGTGCGCCTGGAAGTCATGCCGCTAGACCTGCCCTTGGTGGCGAGGCAGATGGAGAGCGGCGAAGTCGACCTGTGCGTCACCGGGATGCAGAACGCTGCGGCCGGATTGCATGTGCGTCCGCTGTATGCCGAGCGCATCGTGTCGGTGGTCCGGCGCAAGCACCCGGGCGTAGGCGAGCGCCTGACGCTGGATGAATTCTGCGGCCTGGAGCACATCCGCGTGTCGGTGCCGGGCAGCGGATTCAGCATGCGCATCGATCAGGCCCTCGCCGCCCTGGGGCGCACGCGCAGCGTACGACTCGCGGTGGCGCATTTTCTGCTTGTGCCGGAGATCGTGGCGCGCTCGGACATGATCAGCGCCTTGCCCGAGAGGCTGGCGCGCGGCTACGCGGCGAAGCTGCGCATTTTCGACCCGCCCCTGGATATAGATGGATTCACCGTCGGCGAGATTTGGCACGAGCGCAGTCAGCGCGATCCGGCGCAGCAGTGGCTGCGCGACGTGCTGATGCAGCTTGCGCAAGTGCCGCCGAAATAGCCGGGGCGGATGAGCGCGCTCCGGCCGCGCGCCCGGGGGGCTGCTAGAATTCGGCGGGTTCGATCAAGGAATTGACGCATGAACGATGCACTCTGTTTTCTTCCCGCAACCGAATTGGCGCAGCGCATCCGCCGCAAGGAGCTGTCCGCACGCGAACTGATGCAGGCATCGCTGGCGCAGATCGAGCGATTCAACCCCGGGCTCAACGCGATTGTCAGCCTGTACGCCGAACAGGCCATGGCGCAGGCGCGCGCTGCGGACGAGAAGCAGGCGCGGGGAGAGGCGCTCGGCATCCTGCACGGCCTGCCGGTTGCGCACAAGGACCTGTTCCTGACCCGCGGCATGCGCACCACGTTCGGTTCGCCCATCTACAAGGACTTCGTTCCCGATCAGAACCTGCTGATCGTGGATCGGCTGCAGGCTGCGGGCGCGATTTCCGTGGGCAAGACGAACACACCCGAGTTCGGTGCCGGTTCGCAGACCTTCAATGCCGTATTCGGCAAGACGCGCAATCCCTACGACACCAGCAAGACCTGCGGCGGATCCTCCGGCGGCTCCGCGGTGGCGCTGGCGGCGGGCATGGTGCCTTTGGCGGACGGCAGCGACATGGGCGGATCGCTGCGCTGCCCGGCGAATTTCTGCAACGTCGTCGGCTTGCGCACCTCGCCCGGGCGCGTGCCGGTGTGGCCGGCCAAGACCGCTTGGAGCACGCTCGGGGTCGAGGGGCCGATGGCGCGCACGGTGGCCGATTGCGCGCTGATGCTCGGCGCGATCTCGGGCTGGGATGCGCGCAGCCCGATCGCCATAGCCGAACCGGGCAGCGCGCTCCTGCGCCCGCTCGCGCGCGAGTTCAAGGGCGTGCGCATTGCCTGGAGCGCCGACCTCGGGGGGCTGCCGCTGGACGTGCGCGTGGCCGACGTGCTGGCCGCGCAACGCGCCACCTTTGCCACGCTGGGCTGCGAAGTCGAGGACGCCACGCCGGATCTGTCGGACGCGAACGAAATATTCATGACCCTGCGCGCCTGGCAATTCGAGCTCGCCTACGGCGACTTGCTCGACCGCCATCGCGACCAGCTCAAGGACACGGTGGTATGGAACATCAAGGCCGGCAGGAAGCTCTCCGGCCCGGACATCGGCGCGGCGGAACGGAAGCGCACCGCCCTGTTCACGCGCATGCATGAATTCATGCAGCGCCACGAATTCCTGATCCTGCCGGTGAACCAGGTGCCGCCGTTCGACGTCGAGCAGCCCTATGTCTCCGAGATCAACGGCGTGAAAATGGATAGCTACATCGACTGGATGAAGTCCTGCTATTACATCACCGTCACCGGCCACCCGGCGATCTCGGTCCCCTGCGGCTTCACCGCGGAAGGCCTGCCGGTGGGGGTGCAGATCGTCGGCCGCTACCAGGACGATTTCGGCGTGCTGCAGCTCGCCTACGCGTTCGAGCAGGCGACCGGCCTGTGGAAGCGCCGCCCGGCGCTTGCTGCCGGCAGCTAGACGGTTAGAATAAGTGCGGGAGGTGGATATGCGCAGCCATCACGACATGGGCGGGCTGCCCGCCGGCAAGTGCGAGCCGGACGAGCACGAATATGAATTGTGGGAAAAGCGCGTCGACGCGCTGATGATGCTGCTCTCGGACAAGGAGCGCCGGCTGCTCAAGGTGGACGAGCTGCGCCGCAATATCGAGAGCCTGGGCGCGGACGCCTACGATCGCATGGGCTATTACGAGCGCTGGATGCATTCCATCACGCAGACGCTGATCCAGCGCGGCGTGATCAGCATCGACGAGCTCGGCCGCAAGATGGCGGAAATAGAGGCAAGAGATGGGCGCGCCTGAGCCGTTGCCGGCGCGCTTTGCGCCGGGCGCGCGCGTGCGCGTGCGCCGCGCCGACCCGCCTGGCCACGTGCGCACGCCCTGGTACTGCCGCGGCCACAGCGGCGTGATCGAGCGCATCTGCGGCAGTTTCGCCAACCCGGAAGAACTGGCGTACAACCGCGACGGCCTGCCGGCGCAGCCGCTGTATCGCGTGCGTTTCCCCTGCCGCGAACTCTGGCCGGGATATGCCGGCAACCCGGCGGACGCGCTCGAGATCGAAATTTTTCAGCATTGGCTGGAGCCCGCATGAACCAACCGGACGAGCAGGACAGCCGCGGCTACTATCGGCGCATGCAGAGCGCGCTGGAAGAGCTGCTGATACTCAAGGGCGTGTTCACCGGCGCCGATGTGGATCGCGAGGTCAAGGCGATGGAGGACCGCGATCCGGGGCGGGGCGCGAAGCTGGTGGCGCGCGCCTGGGTCGATCCGGACTACAAGGCACGGGTGCTCCGGGATGGTTCGGCGGCGGCGGAGGAACTGGGCTTTGCCGTGGGACCACTGCGCCTGATCGTGCTAGAGGACACACCGCAGGTGCACAACGTGATCGTATGCACGCTGTGCTCGTGCTACCCGCGCATGCTGCTGGGGCTGCCGCCCGAGTGGTACAAAAGCCGCAACTACCGCAGCCGCGTGGTGCGCGAGCCGCGCCAGGTGCTGCAGGAGTTCGGCACGCGCATTCCGGAGTCGGTCGAAATCCGCGTGCACGATTCCACTGCGGACATGCGCTATATGGTTTTGCCGCTGCGGCCCGCCGGGACCGACGATTTCGGCGAAGAGCAGCTCGCACAGCTGGTGACGCGCGACAGCCTTATTGGCGTCGCCCTGGTCGACGCGCCGGCGCAGGCATAGGGCGCGATCGCCGGACGAGGACGGGCGCTGATAATTCAGGGCCCAAATCAATCAAGGTTTGATTATTGTCACGCCACCCGCGTGCCGCCTCAATTAGCATTCCTACCAAGCCGCTCTAGCGGAGTGCTGAGCGCTCCATTCGGGTAGGCATTGCGCCAGCTGTCCGAGCCCGGCCCGCTGCAGGGTGGGTAATAACCGATCCCCACCTCGGCAATTGGCGTCCGCGGAAACATAAGCCGGCCTCGTACCGAACACGATACTTTCACCTTGAACGGAGAAGAACAGATGGCGAATAAATCGCATGACACGCCCATGCTGGACGAACTCGAGAACGGCCCATGGCCCAGTTTCGTCACCGGCCTCAAGCGTCTGGCGAAGGACAAGAATGAGGTAGTCGATTTGCTCGACCACCTGGAGCATTCCTACAGAACCAAGCAGGGATACTGGAAGGGCGGCACGGTCGGCGTCTACGGTTATGGTGGCGGGGTCATCCCGCGCTTCTCGGAGATCAAGGACGAGAACGGGAAGCCGCTCTATCCAAAGGCGGCCGAGTTCCATACGCTGCGCGTGATGCCGCCCTCGGGAATGCACTACGATACCGCGATACTGCGCAAGTTTTGCGATATATGGGAACGCCACGGCTCCGGCCTGATTGCCCTGCATGGTCAATCCGGTGACATCATGTTCCAGGGCGCGACCAGCGAAAACGTGCAGAAGGCCTTCGACGAGATCAATGAAGAAGGATTCGACATGGGCGGCGCCGGACCTGCATTGCGCTCGTCGGTGTCCTGCATCGGCGCTGCGCGCTGCGAGCATTCCTGCTACGACGAAGGCAAAGCGCACCTGCTGGTGCTGAACAATCTCCTCGACGAAATGCACCGGCCGGCGCTGCCGTACAAATTCAAATTCAAATTCTCGGGTTGCCCGAACGACTGCACCAATTCGATCCAGCGCTCGGATATGGCGATCATCGGAACCTGGCGCGACAACATGCGCACCGACGAAGCCATGGCGAAGAAATGGTACGCCAAGCACGGCATGAACGAACTGGTGAACAACGTGGTCACGCGCTGTCCGACCAGGGCAATGCAACT
>JAAOZY010000352.1 GCA_012274205.1 Betaproteobacteria bacterium | reverse complement strand
TAGCCGGTTTTTTCGCTGCTTTCTTTGCTTTTTTCTTCGTTGCCATGGTAAAGCTCCTTCTTCAAGTTAAAGAAAAACAACTACTGCAAACCCGGCTACGGTAGCCCGGATTATCCGGCCGACCGGAGCACGCTCCGGCCAGCCGAATCCTTTGCCTGCTTTCGAGCCGGCCTCATGCCGCCTTGCGCTCGAGCAGATCACGATACAAAACGGCGGGATCGAGTTCGATCCCGCCATCCCAAACCAAGGTCCTCGCGGCCGGATCCAAGGCCACGCGCCGGAATTGCTCCCGATCCCGCCAGAGCTTGAATGCCCCGATCTCCAGCAAATTCCCCAGAAATACGCTTCCTTCCAGGCCGTCGTCGAAGCGCAGCCACAAACTGTAGTCATTGTCCGCTCTGAATTCGGTCAGCTTATGCATCGCATTCGCCTCCGCCAGACACCAGCTCAAATTCGTCTCTCATTCCCAACTTAGTGCGCCTCCGGTCTGATACTCGATCACGCGGGTCTCGAAGAAGTTGCGCTCCTTCTTCAGATCGATCATCTCGCTCATCCAGGGGAAGGGGTTGCTCGCCCCTGGATACAACTGTTCCACGCCGATCTGCTGGCAGCGGCGATTGGCGATATAGCGCAGATATTCCTTGAACATGGGTGCGTTCAGGCCGAGCACGCCGCGCGGCATGGTGTCCTCGGCGTAGCGATACTCCAGTTCCACCGCCTTCCTCATGTACCCCTGGATCTCTTGACGGAACGCCGGGGTCCAGAGATGCGGATTTTCCATCTTGATCTGGTTGATCAGGTCGATGCCGAAATTGCAGTGCATGGACTCGTCGCGCAGGATGTACTGGTACTGCTCGGCGGCGCCCGTCATCTTGTTCTGGCGGCCCATCGCGAGGATCTGGGCGAAGCCGACGTAGAAGAACAGGCCTTCCATGATGCAGGCGAACACGATCAGGCTCTTCAGCAACTGCTGATCGGCCTCGGGGGTGCCGGTCTTGAATGTGGGATCGGTCAGCGTGTCGATGAAAGGGATCAGGAACTCGTCCTTGGCGCGTATGCTCGCGATCTCATGATAAGCGTTAAACACTTCGCCTTCGTCCAGTCCCAGGGACTCGACGATGTACTGGTAGGCGTGAGTGTGAATGGCCTCTTCGAACGCCTGGCGCAGAAGATACTGGCGGCACTCGGGCGCGCTGATGTGGCGGTAGGTGCCGAGCACGATGTTGTTCGCCGCAAGCGAATCGGCAGTGACGAAAAAGCCCAGATTGCGCTTGACGATGCGCCGCTCGTCCTCGGTCAGGCCGTTGGGATCCTTCCAGGTTGCGATGTCGCGGCTCATGTTGATTTCCTGCGGCATCCAATGGTTGGCGCAGGCGGAGAGATACTTCTCCCAGGCCCATTTGTACTTGAACGGCACCAGCTGGTTGACGTCGGTGCTGCCGTTGATGATGCGCTTGTCCTCGGCGCGGATGCGGCGCAGCGCCTCGGCGCCCGCTGTCGGCAACGCCTCCGGCGCGGCGTCGGTGCCGCCAGGCGACGCGGGCATGAAGCCCCGCACCGGCTGCAGACCCAGGCCGGGAATCGGGGAAACCGCCACTTCGTCTTCAAAATTGAGCATGTTCATTTCTCCAGTCTTTTCACCTGCCTACTGGCATGCCTCGCATTCGGGATCGTCGATCGAGCAGAATTTCGGCTCGGCCGATTCGGCGCCTTTCGCTGCGGACTGCATCCCGCCCTCCGGTACGGCGTTCAGCTGCCCGGTCTTCACCGTGGATTTCTCGGCGTGGGTCGCGCCCATGGAGCGCAAATAGTAGGTAGTCTTCAGTCCGCGCTTCCAGGCGAGCTTGTAAGTCTCGTCCAGGCGCTTGCCCGAGGCGCCTGCCATATAGATATTGAGCGACTGCGACTGGTCGATCCATTTTTGCCGCCGCGCCGCCGCCTCCACCAGCCACGCCGGCTCGACCTCGAATGCCGTGGCGTAGAGATTGCGCAGTTCGGCCGGCACGCGGTCGATCTTGGCCAGATTGCCATCGAAATACTTGAGGTCGGCAATCATCACTTCATCCCACAGGCCCAGGCGCTTCAGGTCGTCCACCAGGTATTCGTTGACCACGGTGAATTCGCCGGACAGGTTCGATTTGACGTACAGGTTCTGGTATGTCGGCTCGATCGATGCCGATACGCCGATGATATTGGCGATGGTCGCGGTCGGGGCGATCGCCAGGCAGTTGGAATTGCGCATGCCGTGCCGCTTGACGCGCTCGCGCAGGCTGTCCCAGTCCATGCTCACACTCATGTCGATTTCGACCAAGGGGGTTGAAGGGGCCCCTTCCCCCGTCAACGCGCCGCGCTCCTCGCGCAGCAGCGCCAGGGTGTCCTGCGGCAGGATGCCGCGGTCCCATAGCGACCCGCGGTAGGACGAATAGCGACCGCGCTCCTCCGCGAGTTCGGTCGAAGCCAGGTAGCCAAAATAGGCGACCGCCTCCATCGAGCGGTCGGCAAACTCTACCGCGTCCTTCGAACCGTAGGGGATGCGCAGCATATGCAGGCAGTCCTGGAAGCCCATGATGCCCATGCCCACCGGGCGGTGTTTCAGGTTCGAATTGCGCGCCTTGCCCACCGCGTAGTAATTGATGTCGATGACATTGTCGAGCATGCGCATCGCGGTTGCGATCGTGCGCTGCAGCTTGGCATGATCGAGCTTGCCGTCCTTCAGATGCGCGACCAGGTTGACCGAGCCCAGGTTGCAAACCGCGATTTCGTGCTCATTCGTATTGAGCGTGATCTCGGTGCACAGGTTGGAAC
>JAAOZY010000351.1 GCA_012274205.1 Betaproteobacteria bacterium | reverse complement strand
TGGCTGAGCGCGAGCCACGCGATGGTGGCGCGGTGGCTGAGCCGGCAATAGCAGACGATGTCGTCGAATTTTTCCGGCGCAATGCCGGCCTTGGCCAGCACGGCGCGAATTTGCTCGGGTGACTTGAACGAATCGTCGTCGTTGAGCAGTTCCTTGAAATAGAGATGGACCGCGCCCGGAATGCGTCCGCTTCGCTCGGCGCCGTGATCGACGGCGAAGGAATAGTCGGATACGCGCTCGCCCGAATATTCCTCCGGCGAACGCTGGTCGAGCAACAGCCGGCGCGGTTCTCCCAAATGCTCGCGCACATTGTCGCGGCCGATCCGCATCGACGCGGTTCCCGCCGGCGTCGGGTAGGCAACCGCGGGAAAATGCGGCACGTCACGCGACAGCGGCCGTCCCTCCAGGATCCATTTCCGGCGGCCGCCGTCGAGCAGCCGCAGGTTGGCGTGTCCGGCCATGGTGAAAGCCCAGAACGCGTAACTGCCGAATTGCACGGGATCGCCGTACAGCACGACGGTCGACTGCGGGCCGATGCCCAAGCCGCCGAACAGCTTGGCCATCGCCGCCGGCGAAATGAAATCGCGGTTGGTTTCGTGCCAGCACGCGGTCTTCCAATAAAACCACATCGCGCTCGGGATGTGCCCCTCGCGATAGGCCTTGTCGTCACGGATGTTGCAGACTTCGACGATGCGAAGATTGGGGTCGGCGAGATGTTCCTCGAGCCAGGCGGTGGAGACGAGGGGCGGCGCAACCATCGGACGTTTCCCTTACCCAGGCGCGGGCGTGACAGCCGCTAAGCGGAAAGTTTCCGCTGCTTCGGCCCCGCCATCGTTTCATCCCAGACCGCGTGAATATGCGCGACTTCCTGCTCGAAGCGTTCGAGAAACAGCCGCGCCTGCGTCGACAGCGTGCGCCGGGTCGGCTGGATCACCACGAACTCGGCGTGCAGCTCCGGCGCCACGATCGGGTTGACGATCAGTTCGCCGCGGCCGATGTCGTTGATCGAGATCACGCTCGGCAGGATCGTCACCCAGTCCGAGCGGGCGACGAATTCGAGCGTGGCGATCATGGCGTCCATCTCCAGCAGCGCCTCGACTTCGACGCCGTGGCTCTGGAAATAGGTTTCGAGATTACGCCTTCGGATATTGTCCGGCCCCGGCACCACGAATTTCAGCGGCTTGCATTCGGCCAGCCGCAGCGGCGCGAGCGGCGCGAAGCCGCGCTTGGGTCCGGAGATCAGCATCTCCCGGTCGCGTACCAGCAAACGCGATTTCAGCCCGATGGTGCCCTCGAAGGCCGGCACCACCGCGAAGTCGAGTTCTTCGTCGAGCACCATTTCGGTGAGCAGCCCGCTATAGCCCTCGACGATGTGCAGGCGCACCTCCGGGCAGCGCGGCACGAAGTCGTCGAGCACCGGCGCCAGCACGGCGCGCGTAAAAGTTGGCATCAGGCCGATGCGCAATTCGCCGGTGACCTTGCCGGCCAGCGCGTGCGCTTCCTCGGCGGCGTTCTCCAGCACGCCGACCGCCTGCACGCAGCTTTTGTAGTAGCGCAGGCCCGCCGGCGTCGGCGTCACGCGCCCGGCCGCGCGCTCGAACAGCTTGACCCCGAGCTTGCGCTCGACCGCCGCCACATGCTGGGAAATGCCCGATTGCGTGGCGTTTTCACGCTCCGCCGCCCGGGTGAAGGAGCCTTCTTCGCAGACCGCGATGACGGCGCGGACCTGCCGCAGGGGGATATTGCGCATGACCGGTCTCTATTAGAAAATATAATGGCCGAACGCAAAAGATATTATTTCGGCTTGAGCCGCCAAGTAGCTTAGGATTTCGCAAGTCAGCAACGTAACGGCGCCGTCCGCGCGCCGGTCGGGAGGATAACCATGGGTGCGAATTTCGGCATTGCGGGTATGGATTGGCAGCAGCGGGTCAACTGGGACCGGCTGCGCGAATATCGCATCGAGCGCGCCCGCGCGATGATGAAGAAGCACGGGCTCGGCGCCATGCTCTGCATGTACGACGAGAACGTCCGCTACATCACCGCCACGCTGACCCCGGGCTGGTGCCGGCTCAAGCCGGGCCTGCGCTACGCCATGCTTTGCGGCGACGGGCGGCCAATCATTTTCGAGCAAGGCGACATCGGCTTCCAGATCGAGCGCCATGCGCCGTGGATTCCGAAGGAAAACGTGCGGCACTCATTCGCCTGGATCAAAGGCGCCGCCGGCCCGGCCTCGACCCAGCAGGTGAACAAGTTCGCCAATGCCGTCATCCAGGCGATGAAGGACAACGGCGTCGCCGGGCAGAAGCTCGGCTGCGACTTCATCGACATCAACATGATCCAGGTGTTCAAGGAAAAGAACATCAACTGGGTCGACGGCATGACGCCGATGATGGAAGCGCGCGCCGTCAAGAGCCCGGACGAGCAGGAATGCTTCCGCATCGTCGGCGCGATCGGCGACGCCACGCATTGGGAGTGCATGAAGTTCCTGCGTCCCGGCGTGACCGAGAACCAGGTCACCGCGCATCTGATGGAATATCTCTACAACATCCCGGGCATGGAAGACGTCGAGGACGTGATCGTGTCGTCCGGCCCCAACACCTGGCCGAACTGGCGCAACTTCTCCGACCGCATCATCCAGCCCGGCGACATCGTGTTCATGGATTTGGCGGCGCTGACCTGGAACGGCTACAAGTCCTGCTACTACCGCACCTACTGCGTCGGCAAGGAGCCCTCGCAGGAGCAGAAGGACACTTACGATACCGCGCTCAAGTGGCTGTACGACTCGATCGGCGCAGTGAAGGTCGGCGCCACCACGCGCGACATCGCGATGAAGTGGCCGTCGGCGCAGGAGACCTGGGGCTACGAGGACGAAGATCAGGCCGCCGCCAATCTGTGGGGCCACGGTCTCGGCCTCGCGCAATACGACCCGCCGGTGATCTCGCGCATCTGGTCGCTCGACCACCCGATCGATATTCAGGAAGGCATGACCTTCGCGCTCGAAACGCAGCACGGCAAGAAATTCCGCTACGGCGTGCGCATCGAGGAAATGCTGATCGTGAAGAAGAACGAGATCGAGATCGTGTCGAACTTCCCGGTCAAGCAGATCACCGTCGTCGATCCGCTGCCGGGCTACGGCGATCACGTGAAGTGACGTCGGCTTAAGCCGACGTCATCCCCGGGCAAGCCGAAGG
>JAAOZY010000350.1 GCA_012274205.1 Betaproteobacteria bacterium | reverse complement strand
GCACAATACCCTGCGCCAGGCGCCGGACGTGATCCTGATCGGCGAAATCCGCTCCAAGGAGACTATGGAGCACGCTGTGGCCTTTGCCGAAACCGGCCACCTGTGCATGGGCACGCTGCACGCGAACAGCGCCAATCAGGCGCTCGATCGCATCATCAACTTCTTCCCCGAGGAGCGACGGGCGCAGCTGCTGATGGACCTCTCGCTCAACCTCAAGGCGCTGGTGTCGCAGCGGCTGATCCCGCTCAAGGAGGGCAAGGGGCGGGCTGCGGCGATCGAGATCATGCTCAACTCGCCGCTGATCGCCGACCTGATCTTCAAGGGCGAAGTGCATGAAATCAAGGAAATCATGAAGAAGTCGCGCGAGCTCGGGATGCAGACCTTCGACCAGGCCTTGTTCGACCTGTACGAGGCGGGCAAGATCAGCTACGAGGACGCGCTGAGAAATGCCGACTCCGTCAATGACCTGCGCCTCAACATCAAGCTGCACGGCAAGGAGTCGCAGAACCGCGACATCAGCGCCGGTATCGAGCACCTGAACATCGTCTGATCCCGGCAGGGTCCGGGGCGCGCCGGGATCCGCCCCCGGCGCGGGCCGGCTAAATATCGAGCCGCGCGATCAAGGCGTTGCTCTCGATGAATGCCCGGCGCGGCTCGACGTCGTCCCCCATGAGTTTGGAGAATATCTCGTCGGCGGCGATGCCGTCCTCGATCTGCACGCGCAGCAGGCGCCTCTTGGCGGGGTCCATGGTGGTCTCCCACAACTGCTCCGGATTCATCTCGCCTAGGCCCTTGTAGCGCTGCAGCGCGGCATTCTTCTCCACCTCCTGCAGCAGCCAGGCCATCGCCTCGGCGAAATCGGCTACCGCCTGGCGCTTTTCGCCGCGGCTCACCAGCGCGCCCGGGCCGATCAGGCCCTGCAGCAACTGCGCCGTGCCGAGCAACTGCTGATAGTCCCCGGAGAGAACGAAATCCTCGTCGATCACGCACCTGCGGCTGTTGCCGTGCACGCTGCGCTCGATCAGCAAACGATGCCGTTCGTGCTTTTCGTCGAAGCGCGGCGTCACCACCATTTCCTTTCCGGCGAGTGCGCGCTCCAGGCGCTCGGCACTCGAGCGCGCCGCTTCGGCATCGTGCAGGTCCAGTTTCAGCCCCGCACCGAGGATCGCGACCAGCACATCGCGGTCGATGAGGCGCGCGATGCGGTCGATCACCGCGCGCGACAGCAGGTAGGAACTCGCCAGCTGCTGCAGCGCCTCGCCCGAGATCGGCTGGCCGCTCTCGCGCGGCAGCAGCGACGCACCCACCAACGCCTGCTTGAGCATGTACTGCGACAGCTCGTGTTCATCCTTGAGGTAGTGCTCTTCCTTGCCGATCTTCGCCTTGAACAGCGGCGGCTGGGCGATATAGATGTGGCCGCGCTCGACCAGATCCGGCATCTGGCGGTAGAAGAAAGTGAGCAGCAGGGTGCGTATGTGGGCGCCGTCGACATCGGCGTCGGTCATGATGATGATGCGGTGGTAGCGCAGTTTCGCCAGGTTGTAGTCATCCTTGATCCCGGTGCCCAGGGCGGTGATCAGGGTTGCGATTTCGGCAAAGGAAATGAGCTTGTCGAAACGCGCCTTCTCCACATTGAGTATCTTTCCTTTGAGCGGCAGTATCGCCTGGAATTTGCGGTCGCGACCCTGCTTGGCGGAACCGCCGGCGGAGTCTCCCTCCACCAGGTAGATTTCGCACAGCGCCGGGTCCTTCTCCTGGCAGTCGGCGAGCTTGCCCGGCAGCCCCATGCCATCGAGCACGCCCTTGCGCCGCGTCATTTCGCGCGCCTTGCGGGCCGCCTCGCGCGCCCGCGCCGCGTCGACGATTTTGGCGGTGATGGTTCTGGCGTCCGCGGGCCGCTCGAGCAGGAACTCCGCCAGCTTGGCCGCGACCACTTCCTGCACCACCGGCTGCACTTCGGAGCTCACCAGCTTGTCCTTTGTCTGCGATGAGAACTTCGGTTCCGGCACTTTCACCGACAGCACGCAGCTCAGGCCTTCGCGCATGTCCTCGCCGGTGGTCTCGACCTTGGCCTTTTTCGCGAGATCCTGCGCCTCGATGTACTGGTTGAGCGTGCGCGTCATCGCGGCGCGCAGGCCGGTGAGGTGGGTGCCGCCGTCGCGCTGGGGAATATTGTTGGTAAAACAGAGTACCTGCTCCTGGTAGGAGTCGTTCCACTGCATCGCGACTTCGACGATGATCCCTTCCTTTTCGCCGATTGCATGGAATATGTTGGTGTGCAGGACGGACTTGTTGCGGTTGATGAATTCGACGAAACCCTTGACCCCGCCGGAAAAGGCGAAGTTTTCCTCTTTTCCCTCGAGCTGATCCACCAGGCGGATCTTGACGCCGTTGTTGAGGAAGGACAGTTCGCGCAGCCGCTTGGCCAGGATGTCGTAGTGAAACTCGATCTTGTTGAAGGTATGGCCGCTGGCGAGGAAATGCACCTCTGTGCCGCGGCGCTCGGTGCCGCCGATTTCGCGCAGCGGCGCCGCGGGAACGCCGTCGCGGAATTCCATACTGTAAGCCTTTCCCTCGCGGCGTATGGTGAGGCGCAACCACTCCGACAGCGCGTTGACCACCGAGACGCCGACGCCGTGCAGACCGCCGGAAATCTTGTAGGAGTTATTGTCGAACTTGCCTCCCGCATGCAGTTCGGTCATGACGATTTCGGCGGTCGAGCGACCCTGCTCGTCTTCCGGATGCTTCCCGGTGGGAATGCCGCGGCCATTGTCGGTCACGCTGATCGAATTGTCGGTATGGATGGTTACGGTGATATCGTCGCAATAGCCGGCCAGAGCCTCGTCGATGGCGTTGTCCACCACCTCGAACACCATGTGGTGCAATCCGGTACCGTCTGAAGTGTCGCCGATATACATACCGGGGCGCTTGCGCACCGCGTCCAGGCCCTTGAGCACCTTGATGCTGCTCTCTTCATAATCGCCGTTGCCGACGTGCTGCGGATTCGTCTTGTCGTTCATTTCCGTCATTGTCGTGACCTTCGCTGCGAACTTTCCTGATGCGCGGGGGGGCCGCGCATGCTTTCTGCCTCTGCTTCCTAGATGCGCATCGGCATGACGACGTACTTGAAATTGTCGTTTCCCGGAACGGTAATTAGGGCGCTGGAATTTGCATCGCCCAGCGCGCACTCGACTTCGCCGCAATCCAGATTGTTGAGCACGTCCTGCAGATAAGTGACGTTGAAGCCTATGTCCAGGGCCTCGCCGCTGTAGTTCACGTCGAGCTCCTCCTGCGCCTCCTCCTGCTCGCTGTTACTGCAAATGATCTTCAGGCTCCCGTCCACGAGCACCCAGCGCACTCCCTTGAACTTCTCGTTGGTGAGAATCGCTGCGCGCTGCAGGGCCTGCAGCAGCTGCACCCGGTTGAGCAGCAGTTTCTTGTTATGCGCGGTGGGAATCACGCGGGTGTAATCGGGAAATTTTCCGTCCACCAGCTTGGAGATCAGAACGATACCGCCGAAGCTGAAGCGTGCCTGCGTCGGCGACAGTTCCACTTCCACCGGGTCGTCGCTGTCCGATAACAGCTTGGACAATTCGAGAATGGACTTGCGCGGCAGGATCACTTCCTGCGTTCCTTCGACCTTGTGCGCCGCGCTCGCGAGCGCCAGCCGGTGCCCGTCGGTGGCCACGACGGTGATCTTGTCGCCGGCCGAGACCAGCAGCAGGCCGTTCAGATAGTAGCGAATATCCTGTTGTGCCATCGCATATTGCACCGACAGAAACAGCTGCTTCAGCACCTTCTGCGGCAGACTCAGCTTGGTGCTGGCGCCTTCCGCCAGAGACAGTTTCGGAAAGTCCTCTGCCGGCAGGGTTTGCAGGTTGAACCGGCTTTTGGCCGCCTTTACCTGAAGTTTCTTGTCCTGCAGCGCCAGCGTCACTTCCGATTGTTCGGGCAGAGCACGCAGGATGTCCAGCAGTTTGCGCGCGCCCACGGTTATCGACTTTGCGTCTCCCGGATCTTCGCAGACAGCCCGCGCCGAAATCTGAATCTCAATGTCGGTCGCGACGATGGTAATGTCATTGCCCTTGCGTTCCAACAGGACGTTGGAAAGGATGGGCAAGGTATGGCGGCGCTCGATGATGCCGGAAACAGCATAGAGCGGTTCGAGCAGTGTCTCCCTATTTATCTTAATAGTATTCATTATATCTTCCTGATAATGATGATAATGCCGCGCCTTTCCGGGTACATCTCTCTATTTCCATTCCAATTCATACACGTATACCGCCAACTTTGTTTGTATAAGCCTGTGGATCTTTGTTTATCGTTTGTGGACAGAATAGGGGCGCCGGGAAAATCACAAGTAATCCACAGGAAACCGCTAACTTGTCATTGGCCCGTATCATCCCTTAAGCACCTGTTCCAGGACGTGATAGTCGTGGTTGATTTCGGTGTGCTTTTCGCGCAGTGAGGCAATGGTGCGGCAAGCATGCAGCACGGTCGTGTGATCACGGTTGCCGAACGCATCGCCGATGTCCGGCAAGCTGTGTTGGGTGAGTTCCTTGGCGAGCGCCATGGCCATCTGCCTCGGCCGTGCGACATTGCGGCTGCGCTTTTTCGAGTGCATGTCGGAAATTTTGATTTTATAGAATTCAGCCACCGTCTTCTGGATGTTGTCGATCGAAATCTGCCGGTTCTGCACCGACAGCAGATCCTTGAGCGCCTCTTTGGCTAGATCGAGTGAAATGTCCTTGCCGTTGAATCGGGAAAACGCAATGACGCTTTTCAATGCCCCTTCCAGTTCGCGCACATTGGAGCGAATATGCTTGGCGATGAAGAACGCGACTTCTTCGTCCAGGCGTACCGCGATCGCCTCCGCCTTCTTTTGTACAATCGCGACACGCATCTCCTGTTCCGGGGGCTCGATACCCACCGACAGCCCCCAGGAGAATCGCGACTTGAGCCTCTCCTCAATGCCGTCTATGTCCTTGGGGTAGGTGTCGCAGGTGATGATCACCTGCTTG
>JAAOZY010000349.1 GCA_012274205.1 Betaproteobacteria bacterium | reverse complement strand
GATGCCCTCGCCCCTGGCCAGGCGGTGCGCGAGTTCCACCAGCGCGCGCTCGGCGTTGCCGAACAGCAGCAGGTCGGCCGTGGAATCGGCCAGGACCGAGCGCTTCATCGTGTCCGACCAGTAATCGTAGTGCGCGATGCGGCGCAGGCTCGCCTCTATGCTGCCTATGACCAGCGGCGCATCCGGATAGGCCTCGCGGCAGCGCTGCGCATACACGGTCACCGCATGGTCCGGGCGCTGGTCCGGCGCGCCGTCCGGCGTATAGGCATCGGTGGAGCGGATCCTGCGGTCGGCGGTGTAGCGGTTGACCATGGAATCCATGTTGCCGGCGGTGACGCCGAAGAACAGCCTGGGTTTGCCCAGGCACCTGAAATCTTCGGCCGAGTGCCAGTCGGGCTGGCTGATGATGCCCACGCGGAATCCCTGCGCTTCGAGCAGCCGCCCCACCAGCGCCATGCCGAAGCTGGGATGGTCGATGTAGGCGTCGCCGGTGACGATGATGATGTCGCACTCGTCCCAGCCGAGCGTGCGCATTTCGGCCTGCGACATCGGCAGGAACGGCGCGATGCCGAAGCGCTGCGCCCAGTGCTTGCGGTAGGAGAAGATCGGCTTGGGGACAGCTTGCATGCGGCCCGCTTCAGCTGCGCCAGCTGCGCAGGCGCCGCATCAGCGCATTGGTGGACGCGTCCATGGCGGCTTCGGTCGCGGCGGTGTCCGCCTGCGCCAGGGTGCGCGCGATTTCCTTGCCCAGCTCCACCCCCCACTGGTCGAAACTGTTGATGTTCCAGATTATGCCCTGCACGAACACCTTGTGCTCGTACAGCGCCACCAGCTGTCCCATGGTGTACGGGTCGAGGTTCTTGAACATGATGGTCGAAGACGGCCGGTTGCCGTCGAAGCGCCGCTGCGCCTGTGCGGCGTCCCTGCCGGCGAGCAGCGCGGCCGACTGCGCCAATGCGTTCTCCGCCGCGGTCCCGGTGTCAGCAACCGGCACCAGGAAATCGCAGGGCACGAGGTGCGTGCCCTGGTGCAGCATCTGGTGGAAGGCGTGCTGGCTGTTGGTGCCGACCGCGCCCCACACCACCGGCACCGTGGCATAGTCCACCGCCTGCCCGTCGCGATCCACGCCCTTGCCGTTGGATTCCATTTCCAGCTGCTGCAGATACGCGGGCAGCTCGCGCAGTGCCTCCGCGTAAGGCAGCACGGCGTGCGTTTCCGCACCGAAGAAGTTGGTGTACCAGATGCCCAGCAGCGCCAGCAGCACCGGCATGTTGGCTTCGAGCGGGGCCGAGACGAAATGTTCGTCCATCGCGCGCGCACCCGCGAGCAGCTGCTCGAAGCGGTCCATGCCGATCGCGATGGCCACGGGCAGTCCGACCGAGGACCAGACCGAATAGCGCCCGCCGACCCAGTCCCACAGCGGGAAGCAGCGTTCCGGCGCAATGCCGAACTCGGCCGCCGCCTTGAGGTTGGTGGTGACCGCGGCAAAATGCGGGTTCACCGCCGTCTCGCTACCGAGCGCCTGCACCAGCCAGGCGCGGGCGAGCTGCGCGTTGCCCAGGGTCTCGACCGTGGTGAAGGTCTTGGAGGCGACGACGAACAGCGTCGTCTCCGGCTGCGCCTGGGTGAGCACATGCGCGAGGTCTTGCGGATCCGCATTGCTGACGAAATGCACAGCCTGCGGCGCATCCGCATGGCGCCACAGCGCCTGGGTAAGCATGCGCGGGCCGAGATCGGAGCCGCCGATGCCGATGTTGATCACCGTGCGCAGCGGCTTGCCGGTGTGCCCCTGCAGGCGCTCGCCGCGCACCGCATCGCTGAACGCGCGCATGCCCGCGCGCGCCTGGCGCACCAGCGGCATTACGTCCGCGCCGGCAGGAAACGCCTGCGCCGATGCGCGCAGCGCCACATGCAGCACGGCGCGGTCTTCGCTCGCGTTGATGTGCTCGCCCGCGAACATGCGCGCGCGCCAGCCTTCGACGTCGGCCTGGCGCGCGAGGCCGGCGAGCAGCGCCAGCGTCTCGGCGGTGATGCGATGCTTGGAGTAATCGAGCAGCAGGCCGCCCGCTTCAAGCGAAAATTTGCGCGCGCGCCTAGGTTCGCGCGCGAACAGTTCGCGCATGTGCAGCGTGGCCATTGCGGCCTGGTGTGCCTGCAGCGCTTTCCAGGCCGCGCTCCCGGTCAGTTTCGTCTTGGTCGGATTGTTCATGGCGGGTTCGTGCCTTTCGCGTACAGGCGCAGCTTCTCCGTGCGGTCGCCGGCGCGGTTGCCTTCCCAGATTTTTTTCCAGCTTGCGCCCGGACTGATCTCGGGCCGGCGCGCGTTTTCCTGGACCAGCAGCAACGGGCAATCGCGGCCAGCGCGCGTGCCGCGGCGTATGGTGGCGATGCCTGCATGATAGTCCAGCGCGGCGCGCTGCGCTTCCCCCAGCCCGCGGCCGGCGATGCAGCCCGGATGCTGCGGCAGGCTCGCGCGCAGCGCCAGCGCCACCGGTCGGTAGCTCTTGCCGTGGTCGATCCAGGGGAGCCACAGCAGCATGGTCAGCCCCCAGAATAACGCGATTCCCGCTGCCCAGTAGGTGACGGCGCGCTGATAGGCACTGCTGCTGCGCAGGATCAGCGCGATCCAGGCGAGCGTGATCGCAATCGCTGCGAGCAAGGGCAGCCAGGTGAAGTGGGAAACGAAGCCCGGTTCAATGCGCGCCGCATTGGCGGCGATGCGGGGCGGAAAGCCCGTCTGCAGCGCGAGGTAGCCCAGCCAGATGACGCTGCCGAGCAGGCTGAAGGTCATCGCGCCGAACCAGGCGAGCGAGTTGGCCGCGCCACGGCGCAGGTCCGGCAGCACCTGCGCGCCCAGCAGCGCCAGCGGCAGCAGCAGCTGCAACAGCGGCAATTCGCCGTTTGCACGTGTGAACGCGTTGACCACTATTCCGGCCAGCAGTGCAACAAGCGGCAGCACCACGCGCACCGAGCTCGGTTTCCTGCGATGCAGCCACAGCGCCCACAGCGCGATCGGCCATGCCGGCCAGGCGAACCACGCGAGCGTTCCCAGCTGCTGCAAAACGGCATGCAGGCTGGGTGGGTTGGCGAGTGCGCCCAGGCCGCCCTGTTGCAGCCAGGCGGCGAAATATTGCGGCGAGCGCGCGTACAGCAGCGCCGGCCAGATCAGCAGCCAGGGTGCAAGCACCAGCGCGCCCAGGCTCAGGGCGCGTGCGGCTTCGCGGCTGCGCCAGTCGGGCACCAGCAGCGGCGTAAGCAGCAGCGCGAGTGCGAACGGCAGGATGTGAATCAGGTCGGATGCGAGAAACGCAGAACCCAGGCCGCAGCCGAGCGCGATCGCCGCCGCATTGGGGCGTTTGTCCACCAGCGCGGCCCCGTGGTAGGCAAGCGCGAGGCCGGCGAGCAGCGCAGTTTCGCTCGCCGCCTCGTGCGCGTGCACCAGCAGGCCGGTGCAGCCCATGAACAGCAGCATGACTGCATTGCCGCGGCTGCTGCGGTCCTCGCGCCGGCTGTCGCTGTCGTGCGGGTCCTGGTAATGAAAGGCGCGCCCGGCGAGGCGCAGGAAAACCAGCGTCAGCGCGATGCAGGCGCCGGCTCCGAGGCGTATCGCATCGTGCTGCGCGATGAGTCCGCCCAACAGGCGCGCGAACGCCGCGCCGATCCAGTAGAACAAGGGGCCGTCCCCGGCATAGTGCTCGCCCGCGAGTCGCGGCAGCAGCCAATCGCCGTGGCTGGCGAACTGGTGCGCGATGCCGATGGCGATCGCATCTTCGTTTTTCCAGGGATCGTGGCCGACCAGGCCCGGCAACAGCCAGACCGCGATCAGGATCAGCAGCGGGATGCGCGCGAGCGGCAGCGCGATGCGCAGGCCGGCCACTATGCGACCACCCTGAGTGTCTGAGCCTGATTGCTGCTTTCACTCGGCGTCATGGGGCCATTTTACCCGGCGCAAAAACAAAAAAGGCAGCCGCAGCTGCCCGCAAAGAACAAAGGCAGCCGCAGCTGCCTTTGTTCGAGACTGGCTGAATCTCAGGTCGTTTTGGTCGCGGCCTCGGCAGCGGGCTTCTTCGCGTATTTCTGGCGGAACTTCTCCACGCGGCCGGCGGTATCAACGATCTTCTGCTTGCCGGTAGAGAACGGTGG
>JAAOZY010000348.1 GCA_012274205.1 Betaproteobacteria bacterium | reverse complement strand
CGCCTTCATAGCGAATGTGGCCCTTCTCGATGATATAGGCGCGGTCGGCGACCAGGTTGGCGAAATGCAGGTTCTGCTCCGAGAGCAGGACGCACAGGCCTTCCTGCTTCAGTTCCAGGATGGTCTTCGCCATCTGCTCCACGATCACCGGCGCCAGGCCCTCGGACGGCTCGTCGAGCAGAATCGCGCGCGGGTTGCCCATGAGCGTGCGCGCGATGGTGAGCATCTGCTGCTCGCCGCCGGACATGTGCGCGCCGGCACGCTCGCGCATGCGCGCGAGGTTGGGGAACAGGGTGAACAGCTTCTCCGCCGTCCATTGCGGCGCACCCGCACGCGGCGGCTGCCGGCCGACTTCGAGGTTTTCCATCACATTGAGGTCGGTGAATATGCGCCGCTCCTCCGGCACATAGCCCAGGCCGAGGCGGGCGATCTGGTAGGGCTCCATGCGCTCGACGCGGCGCCCGTTGAAGCTGATCTCGCCCGACAGCGCGCGCACCAGGCCGATCAGGGTTTTCAGCGTGGTGGATTTGCCCGCGCCGTTGCGCCCGAGCAGGACCACGACTTCGCCGGGCTCGGCCTTCAGGCTGAGGTCGTAGAGGATGTGCGCGCGGCCGTAGGCGCTGTTCACACCTTTCATCTCAAGCATGGGCCACCCCGCTGTAGAGGGTGCCGGAACCCAGATACACTTCCTGCACTGCGCGATTGGCGCGCACCTCGGCCGGCTTGCCTTCGGCGATGAGCTGGCCGCGGTTGAGCACCAGAATGCGGTCGGCATGCGCGAACACCACGTCCATGTCGTGCTCGGTAAACAGCACCGCGATGCCCGACGCGCGCGCGAGCTCGGCGGCGAGCTGCATCAGCGCCAAGCGCTCGGCCGGCGCCATGCCGGCAGTGGGCTCGTCCATCAGCAGCAGGCGCGGCTGGTTGGCGAGCGCGATGGCGAGCTCGACGCGCTTCAGGTCGCCGTAGGCAAGCACGGCGCAGGGGCGCTCGGCCTGCTCGTCGATGCCCACGCGCGCGAGCAGTTGCATCGCCTCGTCGCGGCATTGCCGCGCGGCCAGGCGGAGCAGCGAATTGAGCCGTCCGTGAAAATTGAGCAGCGCGATCTGTACATTCTCGCGCACGCTCATCGATGAAAACGTGGCGGTGATCTGGAACGTGCGCCCCACGCCCAGGCGCCAGATCTGGCGCGGCTTGAGACCGATCAGGCTGCGGCCCTCGAATTCGGCGCTGCCGCTGGCCGCGGCAATCTGGCCGTTGAGCAGATTGAAGCAGGTGGTCTTGCCGGCGCCGTTGGGGCCGATCAGCGCCAACAGCTCGCCCGCACCGAGGCTGAAGCTGATATCGGTCACGGCCTGCACCCCGCCGTAGGACTTGCACAGATTGGCGACGCGCAGCACTTCCGCCTCCGGACCGATAGCGCCGAAATACGCATCGTGCTGTCGGCGGCCTGCGCCCTTCGCCCGGGTCGCATCCCCGCTACGCGGGGGCCCTGCTTCTAGGCTCATGTCGCTATCACTCCCCGGTCTTTCCCGTACGCGCTTCCCAGCGCTCGCGGATGAAGCCGGCGATGCCCTGCGGGAAGGCGAGCACCAGCAACAGGATGATGGCGCCGAGCAGCGCGCGCCAGTATTCGGTCTGGCGCGAAATGCTGTCCTGCAGCCAGGTGAACACCGCAGCGCCGGCGACCGCGCCGGTGAGCGTCTGAATGCCGCCCATCAACACCATCACCAGCCCGTCGACCGAGCGCGGAATCGACAAGCTGTCGGGCGAAATGCTGCCCTTGGAAAACGCGTATATCGCACCGGCGAGGCCGGCGAAAACGCCGGCGAGCGCAAAGCCCATCCACTGCTGCCGGCGCACGTCGATGCCGATGGCGTCGGCGCGCAGTGGCGAGTCGCGCCCGGCACGCAGCGCATAGCCGAAGGGAGAGTACAGCACGCGCCAGAGGATCAGGGTGCCGCCGGCGCACAGCGCCAGCGCGAGATAGTAAAACGCGGTCTTGGATGCTAGCCATGGCGCCGGCCAGATACCCACCAGGCCGTTGGAGCCGCCGGTGAACGCGTCCCACTGGTACACCACCGACCAGGCGATCTGGGCGAAGGCGAGCGTCAGCATCGCCAGATATACGCCCGACAGGCGCACGCAGAACCAGCCGAACACCAGTGCGCCCAGCCCGCCCATGAGCGGCGCCAGCAGCAGCGCGAGCTCCATCGGCAGTGTGTGCTTGAACAGCAGCGCCGCGGCGTAGGCACCGAGCCCGAAGTAAGCGGCGTGGCCGAAGGAATGCATCCCCGCCGGGCCCATGATGAAATGCAGGCTCACCGCGAACAGCGCGAATACCAGGATGTCAGTCAGCAGTACCAGGGTGTAGCGGTCGGCAAGCAGCGGCGCGAGCGCCAGCGCAAGCAGGCCCGCGGCCAGCAGTTTGAGCAGCGCGGGCGAGGGCAGGGTCAGCGGCGGCTCCACCGCGGCCGCGCCGCGCGCCGCGCCCTGCTGGCGTCCGAACAAGCCCCAGGGCCGGATCACCAGCACCACCGCCATGACGATGAACTCCACCACCAGCGTGAGCTTGGAAAAGGAGAAATCGATGCCGAAAGCGCTGACGTTGCCGATGCCGATGCACATGGCCTTGAGCACGCCGATGATCACCGCGGCCAGAAACGCGCCGGGGATGCTGCCCATGCCGCCGACCACCACCACCACGAACACATCGGACAGGATGGACAGGTCCATGGTCAGCACCGCCGGCTCGCGCGGAATCTGGATCGCACCGCCCAGGCCCGCGAGTAAGGAGCCGAGCGCGAACACGCTGGTGAACAGCCAGGCCTGGTTCACGCCCAACGCGCCGGCCATTTCGCGGTCTTCGGTGGCGGCGCGCACCAGCGTGCCCCAGCGCGTGCGCGTGAGCAGCAGCCACAGCAGGCCCAGCACCACCGGGCCGAGCAGGATCAGGAACAGGTCGTATTGCGGAAATTGCTTGCCTGCTATTTCGATCGCCCCGCCGAGACCAGGCGCGCGCGGGCCGAGCAGATCTTCCGGGCCCCAGACCCAGAGCGCGAAATCGCGCACGATCAGGACCAGAGCGAAGGTGGCGAGCAGTTGCAGCAGTTCCGGCGCGCGGTACAGGCGGCGCAGCAGCAGCCTTTCCACGACCGCGCCGAACAGTCCGACCGCGACGCCGGCGCAGAGCACGCCGCCCCAGAATCCCAGCATGCCGCCGCCGAAGGTCTTGACCAGGCTGTAGGCAATATAAGTTCCCAGCATGTACAAGGAGCCGTGGGCGAAGTTGACGATGCGGGTGACGCCGAAAATAATCGACAGCCCGGCGGCAACCAGAAACAGCGAGGACGCCGAGGCGAGGCCATTCAGAAGCTGGATGAGGACAGTGGAGAAAGACATCTAAATGTTGGGCTCGAATATCGAGGTCGCAGGAACCGAACTTGATCGTAGGGAGTAGAAGGGACCAGCGTTATTGTAGGGTTCCCCCCTTTGAAAAAGGGGGGTCAGGGGGGATTTTTCTCACTCAAACGCTGTCGCACGACATCGAATATCCTGGCCAAAACCGCGTCTGTTTCGAGCAAGACCTGCCGGTTGTCGAAACGCAATACCCGCAATCCGCAGCTCTCGAGAAAATCTGTTCTGACCTGGTCGTCGCGCGCTTGTTCTGGTTCGAAGTGCTGGGATCCGTCCACCTCTATCACCAGCCTGACGGCAGGTCCGAAAAAATCGACGATGTAGCAACCGACGGGTTTCTGGCGATAAATCTGTACACCCAGTACTTGCTTTCCACGGAGTCTGGACCAGAGGTGCCTCTCGGCATCGGTCATCCCGTGCCGCAATCGGCGCGCTGCTTGCTTCAGCCGTTGATCGTAGGGAGCACATTGAATCTCCCCTGGCTCCTTGTTACCCCCCCTGGCCCCTTG
>JAAOZY010000347.1 GCA_012274205.1 Betaproteobacteria bacterium | reverse complement strand
TCGATCTTGAGCAGGTTGAGGCAGGCGAGCACCTGGCTGGCGAAAGCCTCGTTGATTTCGATGATGTCCAGGTCCGAGAGCTTGAGCCCGGCACGCTCGCAGGCGAGCGGTATGGCGAATGCCGGGCCCACGCCCATGATGCGCGGCTCGACTGCGGCCGAGGCGCCGGAGAGGATGCGCACCATCGGCTTCTTGCCGTTCTTCTCGCCCCATTTGCGGCTTCCCAGCACCATGGCTGCGGCGCCGTCATTGACGCCGGAGGCATTTCCGGCGGTGACGATGCCGCCTTCGAACAGCGGCTTCAGCTTCGCCAGCGATTCCATCGTAGCGTCGCGGCGCGGGTGTTCGTCCACCTCGACCATGAGCGGCGGCGCGTCCTTCTTTTTCGTCGGCAGCGCGATCGGCAGGATCTCGCCCTTGTAGAAGCCTTCGGACTCCGCCTTGACGTACTTCATCTGCGAGGCATACGCGAACTCGTCGGCCTGTTCGCGCGACACCTTGAAGTCCCTGGCCACGTTGTCGCCGGTCTCCGGCATCGAGTGGTTGCCGAACTGCTTGGCGAATTTCGGGTTGGTGAAGCGCGCGCCTATGGTGGTGTCGAACATTTTCACATCGCGCGAGTAAGCGGATTCCGACTTGCCCATTACGTACGGGGCGCGCGACATGCTTTCCACGCCGCCGGCAATGTACAGTTCGCCCTCGCCGCAGCTGATCGCGCGCGCCGCGTCGAGCGTCGCCTGCAGGCCGCTCGCGCACAGGCGGTTGACGGTGGCGCCGGGCGTCGTCGCCGGCAGGCCGGCGAGCAGGGCGGCAAAGCGCGCCACATTGCGGCAGTCCTCGCCCGCCTGGTTGACGTCGCCGAGCAACACATCGCTGATTTCCTCCGGCTTGACGCCCGCCTTCTTGACTACCGCGGCAATGACGGTTGCGGCGAGGTCGTCCGGGCGCACCCCGGCGAGCTTGCCGGCGTGGCGGCCGAACGGAGAGCGCAGTCCATCATAGATATAGGCGTCCAGCATGGTAGATAGTCTCCTGACTGTAGGGTGGGCGGCAGGCTGATTGGATATTCGTTGGCGGGAAGTGGGCGAATTTTACCTCTATTCGCGAATACCGGCAGCAGATCGGGCCTATCCGCCGGGGCGCGCGCCCCGGCACGAACTCCTTGCCAGCGCTCGCGCCCGGGACGATACTTGTTTCCCAAGAGGCCATTTCAGAATTGCCGGAATGGCCGCCGATTTAGGGGGTACGAGGGGGGTGTCCCTTCGTTTGAAAGCAAGCCCCAAACGAATAGTCCGGCATGGGGTCGAACACGGACAGGGGTATCTTGTGCAACGGTGCATACGGAGGAGGGCGGCCAGACATGTATAAGAAAATTCTGATGGCTTTCAACGGATCGCGCGAAGGCCGTTCGGCCTTGATCGAAAGCGCCGAGATCGCGGCATTCATCAAGGCGGAAACGTATTTGCTGGCGGTGGCCGGAATGCCGCCCAGCCTGTTTCTCACGGAGGGTTTTCTACCCGAGGAACTGCTGGAGGAGGAGAAGAAGCGCACGCAGGAGATCCTGGACGAGGGCATCAAGCTGCTCAAGGACCAGGGCTTCAATACCACCGGCCATCTCACTGTAGGCGAACCGGTGGAGGAAATCTGCCGCGTCGCCGCCGAACTCGGGGCCGACCTGATCGTGCTCGGGCACCGGCAAAAGCTCTCGTTCGCGGCGCGCTGGTGGAAGGGCTCGGTCGGCGCCTCGCTGCTCGACTACGCGCCCTGCAGCATTCTCATCGCCCGCGGGCGCTGAGGCCATTTCGTCGGGGAAGAACCGGTCTTCGCGGCCGGCGCCGCGTTTCTCTATAATCGATCACTTCTGGGCTCGTTCCCGTGGGTCGATGAAACTGCCTGTTCTTGCCGCGCGAATACTGGGGCCTGCGCTTGCGCTCGTGCTCGCGCTGGGTGTCGCCCCGTCAGCCTGCGCACAGACTGCGAAAGCGCGGCGGCAGCAGGCCCCGCCCCAGGCGCAGGCGGCCAAGCAGGTCGACGACCGGCACTGGCACGAACTCATGGATCAGGCCGACGCCGCGATCGCCAAGGGCAACTACGCGCGCGGGGAAGACATCGCGCGCCAGCTGGTGGAGGAGGCGCGCAGGATATTCGGCGACAGCCATCCCGATACCGCGACCAGCCTCAGCGTGATCGCGGATGCGCAGATGCGGCAGGGAAAATACGCCGAGGCGCAGAAAAATTTCAGCGCGGCGCTGAGCATCTACGAGCAGAAGCTCGGGCCGGAGGACGTGAGCACGGCGGCGGCGCTGAACAACCTGGCGCTGGTGCTGGAAAAACTCGGCGACTATCCGAATGCCGAATCGCTGCTGCGCCGCTCGCTGCGCATCCTGGAGAAGACCCTGGGCAAGCAGCACCAGGACACCGCGACGACGCTGTCCAATCTGGGCCGGGTACTGAATCTGCAGGGGAAATTCGGGGATGCCGCGGACGATGCGACGGGTGACGCCACGGTGGACGATGCGAAGCGCCTGAGCGCGCGCGCGCAGGAGTTGGCCCAGCGCGGCGACTACCGCGAGGCGGAAAGCCTGAATTATCGCGTAGTGGCGATCCACGAAAGAACGCTCGGCCCGGAGCATCCGACTACCGCAACCAGCCTGTCCAACCTGGGCAACGTGCTCTACCTCGAGGGCAAGTTCAAGGATGCCGAAGCGGTGCACCGGCGCGCGCTCGCGATCCGCGAAAAAGTGCTGGGCGCCGAGCATCCGGACACCGCTACCAGCATGAACAACCTTGCCAATGTGCTGCAGGAGCAGGGCAAGGACGAACTGCTCGCGCCGAGCGAGGCACGCGCGCAGGCGCAGTTCAACCTGCAGGCCTATAGCGAAACCGAAAGTTTGTTCCGCAAGGCGCTGGCGATCCAGGAGCGCACGCTGGGACCGGACCACCCGGCCACGGCCAATACGCTCAATAACCTCAGCACCTACCTCGACCGGCGCGGCCGGCCGCAGGAGGCCGAGCCGCTGCAGCGGCGTGCGCTCGCGATCCTGGAAAAGCGGCTCGGCCCGCTGCATCCGGATACGGCAGCGATGCTGACCACGCTGGCGGTGATGCTCGACCGCCAGGGCAAGCTGACTGAAGCCGAAGCGCTGTACCGCAAGGCAGTGGACATCGCGCGCCAGGCGGGCAATCCGCGCATATTGCTGCTCAACAGCAGCCGCCTCGGCTTCGCGCTGGCCAAGCGCGGCCGCTACCGCGAGGCGCTGCCGTTCTATCGCGAGGCGGCGGATACGCTGGACTATCTGTATGTGCGCACGCGCGGGCTGTCGGATGAAACGCGCGCCGCCTTCCTCGGCCAGTACGGCAATATATATCTCGAGACCATCAAGGTGCTGTTACAGCTGCACCGCAGCGCGCCCGAGGCCGGCTACGACCGGCAAGTGCTCGAGATCGCCTCGCGCAACCAGAGCCGCATATTCACCGAAATGATGCGCCAGGCCGATGTGGCGAAGTTTTCCAACGACCCCGCCTTCCTCAAGCTCAAGCGCAGGCGCGAGGACCTTCAGCAGAAAGTGGAGAATCTGCGCCTCGCCATCGTGACCATGCCGCTGGATCAGGCCGGGCGCGATGCGCGCCGCAGCGACCTCCAGGGCCAGCTCGCGGCCGCGAATGCCGATCTCGCGGCGCAGGAGGAGATGCTGTGGCGCGACTATCCGCGCTTCATGGAACTCACCAATCCGCGCCCGGTCACGGTGCAGGACCTGCAGCAAAAGCTGCTGCGCCCGGACGAGGTGCTGCTCTCCTATGTGCTGCTGCCGCAGCAGGCGGCGATATTCGCAGTGACGCGCGACAGCTTTCGCATGGTCGATGTCGCGGTCAAGCGCGAGGATGTGGCGCGGCGCGTGCGCGCGATCCGGCATGCGATCGAAAAAGTCGCGGTGGGAGAATCGGTGCTGTTCCTGCGCGAAATCGAGCCCGACATCCTCAATTCGCTGTACCGGGACCTGGTGGAGCCGATCGCCGCCGCGCTTGCCGGAAAGCAGAAGGTGATCGTGGTTGCGGACGGGCCGCTGCTTACGGTGCCGCTGGAATTTCTGGTGACGCACTACCGCCCGGCCGAGCAGAAGGCCTTCGAGGCCGCGCGCGCGGCGAGCGACGGCAGCGCGGCCCGGCCCTTCCTGGGTGAATACGCCGCGCTCGCCTACCTGGGCAGGGACTACCGCTTTGCCTATCTTCCCAGTCTGTCGGCGCTGGCGTCGCAGCGGCTTTATCCCAAGCAGGCTGCGGCTGCGCGCCAGGAGTTCACCGCCTTTGCCGACCCGGTATTCGCGCCGGTCGCCGGCGAGAATTATTCCGCGGCGACGCGCACCGCGCTCGGCCTGCTCGCGGGCAACTATCGCGTCGATCGCGATGGTGCGCCGGACATACCGCGCCTGAGGGAAACGGCGGACGAGGCGCGCAGCATTGCGCGCATACTCGGTGGCGACAATCGCTTGTTCATCGGCGCCGAGGCGCAGGAAAAAATGGCGAAGTCGGGCCAGCTGCGCGACAGCCAGTACGTGCTGTTCGCGACCCACGGTTTTCTCGGCGGTGAATTCCTGCCGGCGCTGACCGATCCGGCGCCGGATCATGCCGGCGGCGCGCCGCGCGCGCGCATCCGCGGGCAGCCATCGCTGGCGCTGACCCTGGTGGGCGACCTGGGCGGAGAGGACGGCATGCTCACCATGAAAGAGGTCATCGAGGACGTCGA
>JAAOZY010000346.1 GCA_012274205.1 Betaproteobacteria bacterium | reverse complement strand
GCGGCGCCGGCCTGCGGCGCGACCTATGTCGAATTCGCCTACGCGGCGGAGCCGGAGCAGGGCATACGCGGCGTGCTCGACGTGATGCAGGACCGCACGCTGGTGCGCTGCGCCGCGCTCCCCAGCGGCGAGACGCTGGTGATCTTCTGCTATCACGCCGACTGGGACAACAAGGACCTGCGCGTGCCGGGAAACGGCGCGGCGGCGGACCTGCTGTTTTCCGCGGACGATCCGCTCGCATTGGGGCGGCCGCTGCGGCATCGCTTCGGCCCGGCGCCCAAGGACGAAGAGGCGGTGCTGCTGCTCGAAATGGGCGGGGCCGCGGTCACGAACTAAGAAACCGTTGCAAAATTCATTTTGCAACGCCCGATTTAGGGGAGTGTGAGGGGAAGTATCCCCTCACAGTGCAACAGATTCTGAATCCCCGTCCCCGGGGAGCGGGGCGCGCGGCGGGGCGCGATTCTCGGCTACACTAGCGCAAGAAAAAAACGCGAGCTGTATTCAATAGCCCCGAAAAACGACGGTCCAGCGCACAAAGCCCCGGCCGCAAACAAGGAGGAATGCCATGGCTTTTCGCAGCGTCTATCCCGATGTCGCGATTCCCGAGATTGCCTTGACCGAATACGTGCTCGCGCAGGCGCGCGAGCGCGGCGACAAGCCGGCGCTGATCGACGGCCCCAGCGGGCGCAGCATCACCTACGCGCAGCTGCCGGGCCTGATCGCGCGCGCAGCGGCGGGCATGGCGCGGCGCGGTTTCAAGAAAGGCGAGCGCTTCGCCATCTTCAGCCCCAATGTGCCCGAGTACGCCATCGCGTTCCATGCGATCGCGTCGCTAGGCGGCGCGGCGACGACGGTCAATCCGCTGTATACCGCGGGCGAGCTGGCGAAGCAGCTGAACGATTCGGGCGCGCGCTTCCTGCTGACGGTGCCGCCCTTCCTCGCGACCGCGCGCGAAGCGGCGGCGCAGGCCAGGGTCGAAGAGATCTACGTGTTCGGCGAGGCCGAGGGCGCCACGCCGTTCGCTTCGCTGCTGGCGGGCGATGCGCCCCCGCCCAGGGTGGCGATCGATGCGCGCAAGGACCTGGTGGCCCTGCCCTATTCGAGCGGCACCACCGGCCTGCCCAAGGGCGTCATGCTCACGCATCACAATCTGGTGGCGGAACTGTGCTCGGTCGAGGGCGTCACCGACGCGGCGCTGATCCAGCCCGGGGACACGGTGCTCGCGTTCCTGCCGTTTTTCCACATCTACGGCATCGTCGCTTTCCTCAACCTGAGCCTGCGCATGGGCGTCACCGTGATCACCATGCCGCGCTTCGACCTGGAGCAGTATCTGCAGCTGGTGCACAAGTACGGCGTCACCATCCTGCACGTGGTGCCGCCGATCGCGCTTGCGCTGGCCAAGCACCCCATCGTCGCGAATTACGATTTGTCGAAAGTGCGCGGTGCGTTCTCCGCCGCCGCGCCGCTGTCCGGCACCGTGGCCGACGCGCTGTACGAGCGCCTCGGCTTTCGCATTTCGCAGGCCTACGGCATGACCGAGGTCAGCGGCGCCTGTCATCTCGGGCCGACCACGCCGGAGAAGATCAAGCCGGCCTCGGCCGGCCGGCTGATGCCCAATATGGAGTGCAAGCTGATCGATACCGCCACCGGCGCCGAACTCGGCGTGGGCGAGCAGGGCGAGATCCTGGTGCGCGGCCCGCTGGTGATGCAGGGTTACCTGAATGTGCCCGGCGCCACCGCGGCGACCATCGATGCCGAGGGCTGGCTGCGCACCGGCGACATCGGCTATGTCGACGCCGACGGCGATTTTTTCATCATCGACCGCACCAAGGAGCTGATCAAGTACAAGGCATTGCAGGTTGCGCCGGCCGAGCTCGAGGCGGTGATCGTGGGCCATCCGGCCATCGCCGATGCCTGCGTGATCGGCATCGCCGACGAGGAGGCGGGCGAGGTGCCCAAGGCCTTCGTGGTGAAGAAGGGCGAGATCACGGCCGAAGAGCTGCAGGCCTACGTGGCCGAGCGCGTGGCGCCGCACAAGCGCATACGTGCGGTCGAGTTCATGGATGCGCTGCCCAAGTCCGCCACCGGCAAGCTGCTGCGGCGCGTGCTGATCGAGCGCGAGCGCAACAAGGCGAAGCCCTAGCCATGCTGCGCCAGCCGCTGGTGTTCGTCGACCTGGAGACCACCGGCATGCTGGCGGCGGAGGAGCGCATCACCGAAATCGGGCTGGTCGAGCTCGACCGGGGCGAGCTCGTCGGCAGCTGGAGCCAGCTGGTGAATCCGGAGAGGGACATCCCGCCCTTCATCGAGGCGCTCACCGGCATCAGCAACGACATGGTGCAGCAGGCGCCCAGCTTCGGCGAACTCGCGCCCGCGCTGTTCGAGCGCCTCGCGGGCAAACTGCTGATCGCGCACAACGCGCGCTTCGACTGCGGCTTCCTCAGGCACGAGTTCGAGCGTGCCGGCTTCGACTATCAGCCGCGCGTGCTGTGCACGGTCAAACTGTCGCGCAAACTGTTTCCCGAACAGCGCCGCCACAACCTCGACAGCCTGATCGAGCGCCACGGCTTGCGCTGCAGCGCGCGCCACCGCGCGCTCGGCGATGCCGAAGTGCTGTGGCATTTCATCCGCAAGATCCAGGCCGAGTTCGACGCGGAGCGCATCGATGCCGCCGTGCAGGCGCAGCTGGACGCACAAAGCCTGCCTGCCGCCGCATAGGGTTTATTTCGATATGAGGGGAAATCTCCCCTCATGCTCCCCTATATCGGGTGTTGCAAAACTTCGTCTTGCAACGGGTTCTCATTGACATGTTGCCGAATTTGGCACGATCGCATGCCGATTGCCCAGACCGGGAGCCGGCAACAGAAATCGAAAGTTGAAGATTGTCAGGCGCAGCAGCGATCAGTCCGCGCTCGCGCCGGGTCGCGCCGCGCGGACCGATTATAATCGCCGCAGAATAAGAGGGGAGCGGCATGGCGAAAGCGGAGTTGCCCATACTCATCGCCGGCGGCGGCATCGGCGGCTTTGCTGCGGCGCTGGCGCTGACGCAAAAAGGATTTGCGGTCCAGCTGCTCGAGCGCGCCGCCGATTTCCACGAAGTCGGCGCCGGCATCCAGCTCGGGCCGAACGTGTTCCGCATGTTCGAGCTGCTCGGCGTCGGCGAGCAGATGTCGCACTGGGCGGTGTTCCCGCAGAACCTCATCATGCGCGACGCGCTCGACGGCTCCGAGATCACTCGCATTCCGGCAGGCGCGCGTTTGCACAAGCATTTCGGCTATCCCTACGCGGTGATCCATCGCGCCGATCTGCACAACACGCTGATCGAAGCGGTGCGGCGCTCGCCGCTGGCAACGCTGAGCACAGGCAGCAAGCTCGTCGCCTACGAGGACCGCGGCGATCGCGTGGTGCTCAGTACCGAAGGCGGCAAGACCTTCGAGGGCGCCGCGCTGATCGGCGCCGACGGCCTGTGGTCGGCAGTGCGCAGCCAGCTTGTGGGCGACGGCAAGCCGCGCGTTTCGGGCCACATCGCCTACCGTGGCGTGATCCCGCTGGCCAAGGTACCCGAGCATCTGCGCGAAGACAACGTAGTTCTCTGGGCCGGGCCGAAGACGCATCTGGTGCACTATCCGCTGCATCGCGGCGAGGTCTACAACCTCGTCGTCGTGTTTCACAGCAGCCGCTACGAAGAGGGCTGGGACAGCTACGGCGATCCGTCGGAATTGCGCCAGCGCTTTGCCGGGCAGCATCCCAAGGTGCGCGAGTTCCTCGCCATGGCGAACGAGTGGAAGATGTGGGTGCTGTGCGACCGCGATCCGATCAGCCAGTGGACCAGGGGCCGGGTCACGCTGCTCGGCGACGCTGCGCACCCGATGTTGCAATACCTCGCGCAGGGCGGCTGCATGGCGATCGAGGACGCCGTGGTGCTGGCCGACCGGCTGGCTGCGTCCAAGGGCGATGTCAACGGCGCGTTCCTCGCTTATCAGCAGGCGCGCTACCTGCGCACCACGCGCGTGCAGCTGACGGCGCGCATGTACGGCAACATCTATCATGCCGCCGACGCGGTGCGCGACCTGCGCCGGCAGATGCTCGCCGGGCGCACGGCGGAACAGGCCTACAACGGGGTCGCCTGGCTGTATACGCCGGTGGCATAGTTGCGCATAGCCCCGCGCATGCGCGCCCGAGCTGTCCGTTGTTGCTCCAGTAGTCACGCGGGTTTCCGCCAGTGATTGCTGTTAAGGACGATGCATGAACGCGAAGCTGGAGAAAGCGCTGAAGCGCCTGACGCGCATTCTGCCGCTGAAGGAAAGACAGAATGAAAGTGCCGAAGACATCAGGGAACTGCATCGGGAAATTCTTCGTTCCTTCGTCACCAGGGGGCGAATTCCTACGCGCGAGGAAATGGCGCAGCACGTCGATGACCTGGAACACGCGCTCAAGGTGTTGAGCGATGGCGAGATGCTGGTATTTTCCGGGGATGGCGTTCCGGTGGGTGCCTATCCCTTCACCATGGAGCGGCGGGAGAACAAGGTTCGGGTGAACGGGCATCAGGTCCATGCCATGTGCGCCCTGGATGCCTTGGCGGTCAGTCCCATGTTCGGGATGAAGACGCAGATCGATTCCCGCTGCAGAATCACCGGCGACGCTGTCAGCGTACGGCAGTCGGGAACGACGATAGAGAATGCGGCCGAAGCGGGCGATCTGCATTTGGGCATCGCCTGGGGAGCGGCGGACGCAGGCGCCAGCTGCGCGAACAGCCTGTGCATGCAGATGATGTTTCTGCGCGACGGCGACGTTGCCCGGCAATGGCTTGCGCAGGATGCTGCGAACAGGGAAATCTTCTCGCTGCCGGAGGCGGTCGAGTTTGCCAGCCGGTTGTTTGTTCCCTTGATTTCCCCGTGATGTCTCGATAGACGCGGCCGATGCCGGCGTGGACGGAACTTCGCTAGCCGCGGCTGAGCAGGCGCTCGATCAGCCTGCGCACCGGCACCGGTATCGCCGCGCCGTGCGCCTCCTCCAGGGAGAGCCATATCTGGCCCGCCTCGCGCGCTGCCGGGCTGAGCTTGTTCACCGGGCACAGCAGCGGCTGGATCTGCAGCCTGAAGTGGGTGAAGCCGTGCGCCAGCGGGTCCAGCGGCTGCGCTGCGGCGATGCTGCAGCCGTAACGCGTGCGGCAATGCCGTTTCGCGTCGGCGCTGTCCTCGAGTTCGGGCAGGCTCCACAGTCCGCCCCAGATGCCCGCGCTCGGGCGCTTTTCCAGCAGCAGTTCGCCCTTGTGCATCAGCAGCAGCATGTGGGTGGTGCGCGTGGGCACGGCTTTCGCCGGGCGCGGCGTCGGAAATTCGCGCACGCGTCCGAGCGCGAGCGCGGCGCAGCTCGCGTGCAGCGGGCAGTCCTTGCAGGCGGGCTGGGCGCGCGTGCACAGCGTCGCGCCCAGATCCATGATCGCCTGGGTGTAGCGCGCGAGCGCGCGCGGCGGCAGGAGTTCCTGCGCGAGCTGCCACAGCTGCTTCTCGATGCGCTTCTCGCCGGGAAATCCGGCGACGGCGAAATGCCGCGCAAGCACGCGCTTGACGTTGCCGTCCAGTATCGCGGCGCGTGTGCCGTAGGCGAATGCAGCGATCGCCGCCGCAGTCGAGCGCCCGATGCCGGGGAGCGCCTCGATGTCATCGAGCGCGCGTGGAAACGCGCCGCCGTGGTGCGCCACGACCAGCTGCGCCGCGCGCCGCAAATTGCGCGCGCGCGAGTAATAGCCCAGCCCGCTCCACAGGCGCAGCACCTCGTCCTGCGGCGCTGCAGCGAGCGTCGCGATATCGGGGAAGCGCTGCAGAAATCCTTGGTAGTAGGGAATCACCGCGGCGACCTGGGTCTGCTGCAGCATGATTTCGGCGAGCCAGATGCGGTAGGGGTCGCGCGTGCCCTGCCACGGGAGATCATGACGGCCGTGGCGTTTGTGCCAGCTGAGCAGTCGCGCGGAAAACGCGGGGATCATGTTGAAATCACGAGTCGACCCGCGTGGCGTATCCGCTTTGTTTGAACGATGAAGGAAAGATGGAGCGGGAGACGAGTCTCGAACTCGCGACCTCAGGCTTGGGAAGCCGGCGCTCTGCCAACTGAGCTACTCCCGCTCATGGGCCGGATTATAAAGTGTTTCACCGAGTTCAACAGCGCGCGATCGCGTCCCGCCGCGCCGACCGGCGCGCTATTTGAACGGAAACGCGATGATCGCCTTCGCCACCCATTGGTCGCCGGCGTTTTCAAAGCCGCGGCCTATGCCGAAGTTGATGTCGTAGCCCTTGGACTCCAGGTCCATTACCGCATAAAGATAGTGCGCGCGCTCGGCTGCCGGTAAGAGGTGGTGGGTCGGGCCGTACTCGCCGTAATATTCGAGCCCCGCGTGCACGCCTGCGCCGACACGGCGCGCGAGTTTCAGCGCCGGCTCGAAATTCGGTGCGTGGCTCACATTCGCCGACAGTTCGGTGTCGAGGATGGGGTTGAAGGCGAGCAGCCAGTCTTGGTCGCGATAGCCGATGATGGGGCGCAGTTCGAATGTGCTGCCGCTCTCTGAAACACGCCGTGCCGGACGCCCGAATTCGCCGTTCAGTCCCCAGAAGAAACGCGCCCCTGCTTCGCGCGGGGCGATGAACTTCAGGCGAAAGCGCACGCCGTTGCCGTAGAGATTGCCGTCGGCGCTCATCGCCGCGGGCAGGTAG
>JAAOZY010000345.1 GCA_012274205.1 Betaproteobacteria bacterium | reverse complement strand
GCGGCGAGGAACAGCGCGACGTTCTTCAGATGCGTGCCGGCACCGGCTGCTTTGTTCGCTGCTTCGGCTGCCGGTGCTGCGCCTGCGACTGCGTATGCCCAGGCCGGACCTTCGGCTACGAATGCATGTTTGGCTGTCAGGATGTTTTTGAGCGCTTTCATGATGATCTCCGCTAAGTTGATTTGTGTTTGCTTAGCTTGCTAAGAGCATAGGTCGTGCCAGCCTGCAGCAGCCATTCCCTAAGACATTGTTTTTCAGCGGAGATAGATGAAAGAGCGGGGCAGGTCTGCGTCCACGGCCCGAAGGAATTTGCGCGCCCTTGTATACGGCGTCTATACACCTGCGCCGGTCGCGCGAATTTTCTCCCGTATATTCAGGCGGCTGCGGAAAACCGCGGCGCATATTTTTTCCTGCGCCGCGCCGCCGAAAAGCCGCGCGATTCAGGCGCCGGGCGCGGTTTCGGCCAGGTACTCGGCGATGCGCGGCCTGAAGTCTTCCGGAATCGGAATCGGCTGGCCGCTATCGAGGTTGAGGAAGCACACGGTCTGCGTAATCGCGAGATGCTCGACGCCGTCCTTCCTGCCGCTGTAGTGCAGCGTCACCGAGGCGTGTCCCATCTTGAGCACGCGGATTTCGAAGTGCAGCGTTTCGCCGATGCGGAACGGCTTGCGAAAGTCGCAGTGGATGCTGACCGTGGGCGTGCCCACGCGGCGCTCGGTGATCATCTCCGCATGCGGATGGCCGAGGCCGTGGGTGAACCAGTCCTCCAGCGCCGCGTGCGACATGTCGAAGTACTCGGGGAAGTAGACGATCCCCGCCGGATCGCAGTGCGAGAAGCGCACCTGCTGGTCGTGCGTGAACACCTTGCCCATCGCCGGCTCCGCCGCATGGAACGAAACAGGGGCGAGCTTACAACGATCCCGGCCCGCTGTGCGCGTCACGCTCGCGCGCCGCATTCAGTGCGCTAGGCGCTCCACTCGCGCCAGCCCGCGAGCAGCGGAAAATACAGGCCGAGCATGGCCGGCTCGCCCTGCGCCAGCGCCCGCGCGTAGGTTTCCAGCTGGCTGCGATAGCGCTCGCGCTCGCGCTCGAGGAAGGCGTCGGCGTCGGTGCCTTCGTGCGCGCCGGTCTTGTAGTCGACGATCCAGCGCCGGCCGTCGGCGTCGGTGAAGCTGCGGTCGATGACGAGCCTGCGCAGTTCCCCGTCGATGCGGGCGCTGAGGCGGTATTCGCTGCGCGCGTTCGGCTGCGGCCCGAGCAGCCACTGCCCGCGCGCATCGGCGAGCGCGCGGGCGAGCGCCTGCGCCACGCGCGCGGCCGCGGACTCCAGCTCCTGCGCCGCGACGCCGCAGTGCGCGAGCTCCCGCGTGTAGCTGTCGTGCAGCGCTGCAACGCGCGCAGCGTCCCAGTCCTGCATCGCGTCCTCGGCGATGCGCTGCAGCCAGCGGTGCACCACGCTGCCGACGTGGCGCGCGGTCTGGCCGGCCCAGGAATATTCGATGGCGTCCTGCGCCTGCACGCCTGCGTTGGCGGCGCTCCAGCGCAGCGCCGGCGGCGGCGCCGGCAGCGACCAGCCCGAGGCGAGGCGGCGCAGCGACTGGTCCGGGACCGGCGCGCCAATTGCCGCCGCGACCAGCGCGGCCGGCCCGGCCTGCGCCGCGGCGCGCTGAAACGCGTCCTCCGCCACCGGCCACAGCTTGCATAGCAGGCTGCGCGCATCGGGCCTGCGCGCCGTCTGCCCTGCATCGCCTGGTTCAAGTTTGGTTGCGCCGAGCAGATGCAGGCGCTGCCTGGCGCGCGTGGCGGCGACGTAGAGCAGGCGGCCGTCTTCGTGGCTCGCCTTCTCGGCCGCGAGTTTCCTGATCCAGGCATAGATCGGATCGCGCGCGGCGCCGGTCTCTTCGATCGGCGCGAGCAGCAGGTTGCTGCCGGAGCGCGCTGCGCGCACGCCCGCGGGCGCGGCCTGCGTCGGGCGCTCCATCCACAGGAACAGGCGCTTGCCCTCGGCCGGCGGCACCTTGCCGAGGCCAGGCACGATGACGTGGTCGAACTCCAGGCCCTTGGCTTTGTGCACGGTCATAATCTGCACCGCGTCCTCGCCGGCGCTCATGTCCGGCAGTGCGTAGAGCCGGTCCAGCCCCTGCTCGAACGCCTCGAAGTCGGCGATCGCGCCCGCCTCCTCCCTGGCTTCGAGATGGTCAAGATAGGTCGCCGCGTCTTCGAGATCGGTCGCCGACGCGGCGCAGGCCGGTCCGCCGAGCGCGAGCCACACGCCTTCCACCGCATCGCGCAGGCTCGAGCGCTCTCGCGCGGCGAGCGCGGCGGCCAGCACCGGCTGCACGCGCGCGAGGCGCCGGCGCGCATCGGCGCTGAGCGCTGCGATGCGGCGCGCGTCCTGCAGCAGTTCCCACACCGTCGAGCGGCTGGAAATGGGCTCCACCAGCGCTTCCTCGGGCAACTGCTCGCGCACGTCCGCAGCCGCATCGCTGCCGGCGAGGGCGTACAGATCGGCCAGCGTCAAACCGCACCAGGGCGCGCGCAGCAGCGCCAGCCAGGCGATGCGGTCGCCGCGATGCGCCAGCGCGCGCGTCAGTGCGAGCAGGTCCTGCACCACCGGCCGGTCGTTGAGCCGGTCGATTTCCATGGCGCGATAGGCGATGCCCGCGGCGCGCAGCTGCGGCACGATCTCGCGCAAATGGCTGCGCCCGCGCACCAGGATGGCGACGCTCGCGCGCGGCGCGCCGTTCTTGCCAGGCGCCGCGCCAATGCGCCCGACGATGTCCGCCACCGCTTCGGCCTCGCTGCCCGCGCCGCCGGCGAAGCGCGCGTGAATCTGCACCGCCGCGCCGTCGAGGCGCGCGTGCACCGGCGCCGATGCGGTGTAGGCCACCGCGCCCGCGCCGATGTCCTCGGCGCCGGGCATGAGCTGCGCGAACGCGCCGTTGACCCAGTCGACGATGCCGGCCTGCGAGCGGAAATTGGCCGACAGCGCCAGCGGCTCGAGCACGACGCTGCCTATGCCCTCGGCGCGCGCCTTGAGGAACAGCCCGACCTCGGCTTCGCGAAAGCGGTAGATCGACTGCATCGGGTCGCCCACCGCGAACAGCGTGCGCCCGTCGTCGGGCATCCAGCCCGCGGTGAGCCGCGCTACGAGTTCGAACTGGCTGATCGAGGTGTCCTGGAATTCGTCGATCAGCAGATGCCGGATCTGGTAATCGAGCCTGAGCGCGAGCTCGGTCGGGCCCTCGCCGTCTTCGAGTGCGAGCAGCGCGCGCTGCGACACTTCGGTGAAATCGACCTGCCCGCGCGACTGGAACACCAGCTTCAGCTGGCCCACCGCCTGTTTGAGCAGCTCGGTGATCGCCTCGAGCACCTGCCATTGCGCGTCGCTGTAGGAGGCGGGCGGAAGCGCGCGCACCTCGGCCAGCGCGGTGGCGAGCGCCGCGTCGGCGATCCTGCCGATCAGCAGCGCGAGGCGCTCCTTCCATGGCTTGCCCGCTGCGCCCGCGGGAAAGCCGTGGCGCTTATCCACTTGCGCGCGCCAGTCGCCCTCCTTGGTCAGCAGCAGGCCGGCGAGCGTGATCCAGGCCGGCGCATCCCCGGCGCCGGGGAAATCCGCGAGCGGCGGCGCGCCGAGATTGCCGAGCGAATAATTGGCGAGCGCGAGCAGCTCGGCGCGCTCGCGCGCCGGCAGCAGCGCGTGCACGCGCGCCAGCGCGCCAAAACGCTCGGCGCGCAGCGCGCGTTCGAGCTCGTCGCGCTCGTTCGCCAACAGATGGCGCAGCCAGTGGTCGCGCCGGCGCAGCATTTCGACCAGCAGCTCCTCCACGCGCGCCACATTGTTGTCGAGGTGATCGAGCAGGCGCGCGACATGCTCCGCCACTGCGCCCTTGGCTTCGATCAGCCCGACCGTCGCGCGCGCCGCGCCGGCGTAGAGCGCGCCCGCGTCCTCGACGATTTCCGGCTGCGAGCCGAACTTCGACAGCATCGGCATCTGCCGCGTCAGCGCCGCGCACAGCGAGTCTATGGTCTGGATGCGCAGCCGCGCCGGGCTGTCGGTGATGCGCCAGCCGCGCGCGCCGTCGCGCGCGAGCGCTGCGCGCGCGAGGGCGAGCGTGCGCTGCGCATGCTCAGACTCCGCGGGCTTGCCCGCGGCCGCGTCCGCAAATGCGCGCAGCACGCGCTCGCGCATTTCGGCCGCCGCCTTGCGCGTGAAAGTGATGGCGATGATTTCCTCGGGCTCGTTCACCGTTGCGAGCAGGCCGAGATAGCGCTGGATCAACAGTTCGGTTTTGCCCGAACCGGCCGGCGCCTGCACGATGAAGGAGCGCGCCGGCGCCAGCGCCGCCAGGCGCGCATCCAGGTCCGGCATGCGTGCGGCCTCAGACACGGCTTACTCCGCAGTTGCCATTTTTGACACGGATATGGGTCTCTCCGCCAGGCCGGGCTTGGCCACGCATAAATGAAAGTTTAGAATTCATCGCCGCCATCCGGATCCTCGTCCAGCTCCGCGACTGCTGCGCCCAGGCGCTCGTGGATGCGGCACAGCGGCTGCAGCCCGCAGTTGCGGCAGGTCTTCTGCGCCAGCTTCGGCGCAACCTGTGCTTGCCCGGCGGCGAATTCCCCGGCCAGGCGCGCGAGCACCCTGCGCCATTCGGACAGTTGCGCCTCCCAGCCGGCTTCGGGCAGCGAGCGGGCCACCGGCAGCAGCGTCGCGTCCGCCGCCAGCGCGGTGAATTTCATCGCGCCCGCCTTCACCTGCGCGAACGCGATCGCCGCCGCAGCCGGCTCGCTCGCGACCAGATACAGCGGCAGCTGCGGCGCATCGGGGCGCTCGCCCAGCCACGCGGGCGCGCCCGGCGCGCTCGACTTGTAGT
>JAAOZY010000344.1 GCA_012274205.1 Betaproteobacteria bacterium | reverse complement strand
GCGGTGATGGTGAACAGCGCCTTGAATGCCGCCCACAGCATTTCAGCGAGCACGATGTCGTCCAGCAGCACCGGCGCATTGAGGATGCCGTCCCAGGTCTTCTGCACATGCATGCGCGAGAACGCGGAGTAGAGCGCTTCGAAGCTGGCGGCGTTCATTGCGCTCATGCAGATGGAACCGCTGGCCAGGAACAGAATGTAGGGCACTTTGACCGGCCCGGCGGCGCCGCCTACCTTCACTTCGCCCACCAGTGCGCCCAGGCCGTAACCGAAGGCCACCAGCCAGATCAGCGGCTCGGCGATATTGCCCACCAGGCTGGGCAGCGCGAGCTTGCGCCATACCAGCAGATTGCGCAGGAACACCGGCCACCAGCGCATCGACAGGCTGGGCCGGCGCCAGGCCGAGGGCGCGGCAATGATCGTGGGCTGGTTCGCCTTCATCGTTCAGCCGTCCTCGCGGATTTGCCGCCCGGTCAGTTTAAGGAACAGGTCTTCCAGATTCGCCGGCCGGTGCAGGGTGCGCAGATGCGGCAGGTCGGCCAGCAGGTCCATCAGCGGCTTGGCATGTTCGGTATAGAAGAACACGGTTTCGCCGCTGACTTCGATCCGTGCCGCCAGCGCGCGCAGCGGGGCATGGACGGCGTCCTCGGTGAGCGCCAGCGCGCCGAGGCCGTAGACCTCGACCACATCGGGCTCCAGGTGGCTGGCGATCAACTCGCGCGGACGGCCTTCGGCGATGCTGCTGCCGTGGTCGAGCACCAGCAGGCGGTTGCACAGGCGTTCGGCTTCATCCATGAAATGCGTCGTCAGCAAAATGGATTTGCCCTGCTGCAGCAGCAGCTGCAGGCGCTCCCACATCAGATGGCGCGCCTGCGGGTCGAGGCCGGTGGTGGGTTCGTCCAGCAGCAGCAGGCGCGGATCGTTGACCAGGGCGCGCGCAAGGCTCAGGCGCCGCCGCATGCCGCCCGACAGCTCGCCCGGCTTGACGCCGGCGCGGTGCGACAGCGCCGCATAGTCGAGCAGCTCGCCGATGCGCGCGCGAATCGCCGCATCCTTCATGCCGAAGTAACGGCCATAGACCAGCAGGTTCTCCGCGCAGCTGAAGTCCGGATCGAGCGAGTCGAACTGGCTCACCACGCCCAGCTGCGCCTTGATCGCGAGGGCGTCGCGCGGCATGTGCAGCGCCGCGCCGCCGGCCGCGCCAAAAAAATAGCGGATGCTGCCGGCGTCGGGCGCGATCAGGCCGAGGCACATGCGGATCGTGGTGGTCTTGCCGGCGCCGTTGGGGCCGATCACGCCCAGGCATTCGCCCGGCGCAATGGCGAACGAAACGTCCCTGACGACCGCATTGTCGCCATAGCGTTTGCTCAAGCCCTCGACTTCAAGAAGTGCGTGGTCCATGCCGGTCGTTAGGGGCTACGGGCGATACTGCACCGGAGGAAACAATTCCTTCATACTTCGCATTCGCCAACCACTCGTTCGCCATCATGAGCCCGCGCAAGTTCCGTTTCCCTGCCATCGTAATCATCGTGTCCCTATGCTCCTTCATCCTGGGATCGGTGTCGACGATTACGCACCGCTTTCCGACCGACCAGATGCTGGCGCTGGTGGACTACTTTACCGCCCCCGCAGGCGAGTCCACTGCGCCTGACGCGTCCGGCGAGCGTTCTTCCTACTGGCGCGAGCGAACCTCCTTCTTCCGCGCTTTCCCGAGTCCGGGGGCCGTCGCCATGATCGGCGATTCGCTGACGGATGGCGCCGAGTGGCATGAAATGTTTCCAGCGACGGACATTTCAAATCGTGGCATCGACAGTGACACCACGGACGGAGTGCTTGCCAGGCTGGATGATATTCTACTGGCGCGGCCGGAGGCTGCATTCATCATGATCGGCATTAACGATTTTGCCGACGCAGACCGCAGCGTAGAAGCTGTATTTGACAATTTCCGAGCGATCGTTTCGCGGCTGGATCAACGCGGCATCAGGGTTATTGTCCAGTCTACCCTGCCGTGCAATGAGGCAAAGGGTGCCTGGAAATCCTGCGCATCCATTAACGGCAGGATCCGGCAGTTGAACCTGCGCCTGGCTACGCTTGCCTCGGAGAGAGTCCGCTTCGTCGACCTCACGCCCGCGCTGGCCGGAGAGGGCGGCTTGAAGGATGAATTCACCTACGACGGGGTGCATCTGAATGGCGAAGGCTACCTGCAATGGAGAACGGCAATCGCGCCATTCATGCCTGCCGGCGGGAAGAGGCTGCATCCGTCCAAATGAACGCTGGTTTCAATCTGGTGCGTTTCTTTCTGGCGTTCAACGTCGTCCTGTTTCATCTCTGGAATGCCGCTGCACCCGGGGCCGGCCCGGTGGCTGTGCTCGGTTTCTTCTTTGTCAGCGGGTTTCTAATCACCCAGATTGCGCAGGAAGTCTATGCAAAGCCTCCGCGGCCCTGGGCATTCCTGCTGAACCGCTTTCTTCGCATCTACCCGCAATATCTGGTTGCGCTGTGCCTTGGCCTGATCGCTATCCATTTCTATCCGGACGTTGCAAGCCACATCAACGCTTATCAGCGCTGGCCCGCCGGAGCGGCTGAATGGATTCCGCAAATAGCCGTCTTCGGCCTCTACGAGAGCGACGTACGTATCCTGCCTGCAACCTGGTCGCTTGGAACCGAACTCTATTTCTACCTGCTGATTGGACTGGTGACCGCACGCTCGAAAAAGAGCAGTCTGGCCTTGTGTCTGGTCAGTTTGCCGGTGGGGGCATTGTGCGCGCTGAAGCTGTTGCCCTTCGACTTCTACGGACATCCAATCGGCAACGGTTTCGTTTTTGCGCTCGGCTCCGTCGCCTATTTCTATCGAAATTCGGTGCGCATCCGGATGCACGTCTTTTTGCTTTCCTGCGCGGCATACCTCGCCCACGTCTACGCGATACCGGCTCTGGAACAGGCGGATGTGGACGACGCCAATCTGGCTGGCAGCGTCTTGTCCTTCTCCCTGATACTGCTGTACCTGTTTCAACACGAGATCCGCCAACCGTCGGTGGCGGGTATCGCCAACGTTCTGGGAAAGATCGCCTATCCCATGTTTCTCCTCCATTGGGTCATCTGCGTGGCCGTCAGCGCATGGGTGTTTCACGGAACGGCCAGCTACG
>JAAOZY010000343.1 GCA_012274205.1 Betaproteobacteria bacterium | reverse complement strand
GCCCGGCGCCGGGCCCGCCTGGATCGTCCCTCCCATCAGCTCGACCAGCTTGCGCGTGATCGCAAGACCCAGTCCGGTTCCCGTCACGCGCGCGCCGACGCCGCGCTGGAACGGCTCGAACACGCGGGCCAGGCTCTCCGGCGCGATGCCGGCACCGGTGTCGCGCACACACAGGCGCAGATTGCTCGCGTCCCAGCTTGCTAGCAGCACGACCTCGCCCTTCTCGGTGAATTTGATCGCATTGCCGACGAGGTTGAGGAGCACCTGCCGCAGGCGTATGGCGTCGACCGACAGCGCGTGGGGCAGCCCGCCTTCGATCTTCAAGCTGAGCGGCAGTCGCTTCTCCGTGGCGATGATGCGCAGCGTCGAGATCAGATCTTCCAGCAGGATCGAGACATCCTCGGGCTTGCGTTCGATCGGCAATTGCCCCGCCTCGATGCGCGCGATATCGAGATTGTTGTTGATCAGTGCGAGCAGGTGTTCGCAGCTCCGGCCTACAATCTCGCTGTTGTGCACGCGCTGATCGCGGCCCAGATCGTCGGTAAGCTGGTTCACTTTGTTGAAGCCCATGATGGCGGTGATGGGCGTGCGCAGCTCGTGCGTCATGTGATTGAGGAACTCGGTCTTCATCCGGTTCGCCTCCTGGGCCGCGAGCTTCTCGTAGTACAGGCGCTGCTTCTCGCGGTACAGGGTGAATTGCCATGCCACGAGTGCGAAGGCGTGCGCGACGACGCCTGCCAGCAGCGCGAACATCCAGCGCGAGTCCTGATTGAGCGCAAGCAGGCCGATCCCGGCACCCAGCAGAACGAGCACGATCGCGCCCCATCCGACGAGGAATTCACTGGGGCGCGCGGCAGCGCCCCGGCGTACCAATGCTATCGGCACGACGAGCGCCAGCGCGAGCAACAGGGCATCCAGCCATGACGTGGCCGGGCGGCGCACCCTGCCGTCGAGCAACATTTCTTCGAACAAGGCGTTCAGTTGCAGGCCGGGGAGGCGCCCGACGGGTGTCAGGGCGAAGTCGCCCAATACGGCGCTGGAACTGCCCAGGAACACGATCTTGTCGCGCACCAGATCGCCGATATGCGCGCTGCCCGGCACGCCAGCCGCGGCGTCGAGAAGCTGAAAGAACGGCACGACTGGCAGCGCGCCCACATTGGCGGGATAGTTCAGCGTCACCGAGCCATCGGCATTGAGCGGCCAGGCGCGCGTGCCGAGGCGCAATTCGCCGCCGGCGACTTCGGGTAAAACGGCTGGCTCGGTTGCAAGCAATGCGGCCAGTGGCAGATCCGGCAGGACCTTGCCGTAGGCCTGATGCAACAGCGGCAGACGGCGCACGATGCCGTCCGCGTCCACGGCAACGCTGATGACGCCGATTCGGGCGTGCGTAGAGGCGGTAAACTTCTGCAAGGGCAAGGTCAGGTCAGGCCATGCCTGAGCAGGGCCGCCCGGGGCGGCGTCGAACAGCGCGGCCCTCCCGAGTTGTTCCCGGTAGGCTGGCGGCCGCGGCAATGAGTAAGGCAAGGCCGCGGCCGCCAGGACGCCGCGCCGGTCGAGGGCTAGTGCAAAGGCGTCGTCACCCTCGCGGGACTCCGAGAACAGGACGTCAAACGCGATCGCGCGCGCGCCGTTGTCGGCGAGAAAGCGAGTGGCGCGCGCGTACACTTCCCGGGAAAACGGCCAAGCGCCGAATTGCGGCTCCAGTCGCTGCATGGATTCCTCGTCCACGTCGATCACCAAAACGTGATCCATAGCCAGCGGTGAGCCCAATGAGCGCTGCGCCGCATCCTCGAACCACCAGGCGAGGCGCGGATACAGCGTCGTCTGCGAGAACAGTCCGACAAGCAGCAGGGCCGCCGCAACTACGCCGAACGCGTGTGAGAGAAATCGGGTCGAGTCCGGTTGTAGCACACAGCCCTTTTCGGGAAAGAGGGTCATTCGATTTTAGGGCAATTGCCATCCGTGCGCCGGAAAACCCCCTGCGCGCCGGTACCCATGCCGCCATTGCGCCAAGCCTGAGGCCAATGGAATGCGCCGCTTGGGAGATATGTCGGCAATTGCGTTGCGGGCAACATTTCGCCAGCAACTCACCAGGTCCATGCCATTTCGGCCATGCGACGCACAGATATTAATGTTCAATCTCAAAATGATCTACTAACTAATTGACATATAAGGTTTATATATTATAAGCTTGTCGCATTGGTCAATCCAGATGGAGCTATACCCATTCTCGTCTCCGCGTATACCCGTGGATTCGCGCGCGACGGCAAGGCGACACATCCTCCGTCCGGGTGCTGGTCTGCGCGCCGCTGTCCGGCGTCCATCTCGACCTTCCGTCGACCAGCGTGAAGCATTGGGATTGGATCGCAGATGTGACGGGATGCATTATCCATTGATGGTTACGATGCGCCGCCCCCAAAAAATTTTCGCCGTCACCCTCATCACAATTGCGCAAGCGGTTCTCGCGTGCGAGACCGGGGCCGCCGAACTCGCACTACGTCCGCCTTCGAAGCTCATGCTCGCCCAGGCGAACGTATACGAGCCCCGGTCGCCAGTGGACGAGCTGCTCGCGCGCGCGAAGTCAGTCTCTGCCTCCGGCAAGTTGTTCGATGCTTACGAACTTCTCGCCCAGGCGGAGGACGCTTATATCGGCATCATCGAATTCGACTATGCGCTCGGGCGCGCCGCGCTCGAGGCCGGTCTGCCGGACAAAGCGACGCTCGCCCTTTCCCGGGTGCTCGCGCTCGAGCCCAACCATGCCGGCGCCATGATAGACATCGGACGCGCGTATCTGGCGCTGGGCAATTACGAGCAGGCGCGCGTGACGTTCGAAACCTTGCTCGGCCTCAATCCGCCGCCCGCCGTGCGCGCCCAGCTGCAGGCCTATCTCGAGCAGGCGCGGCCTGCCGGGCAGGGCCTGTCGCCACGGCCCGGCGGCCTTTCGTCAAGCGGTTACCTCGCCGCGACATTGGGCAGGAACTCCAATGTCAACATGTCGCCGGGACAGTCTCAGGTCTTCGTCCCCGTGTTCGGCGCGATCTACGAATTGTCGAATCAGAACGTCGCCAAAGCCGACGGGTTCGCCGGCGTCATGGCCGGGGTGGACGCCTCGCTGCCTCTGAACGACACCTACTCACTCATCGGCGGGGGCGAGATTTCCCAGCGCAGGAACAATCATGAATCATTGTTCGATCTCGGCGGTCTGGGCCTGCGAGTGGGCATCGCCGCGGCGACGCAGACGCAGTTGCTGCGCGGCCAGTTGTTCACCGGGCGCGAATATCAAGGCGGTAGTCCGAGTCGCGACATGAACGCGCTAGGCGTGGATTATCTGAGATCCGCCGGGACAGACACCCAACTTCTAGCCTTCGCTCAGGGGGGGCGGCTGCGCTACGTGCCGGAAACGATCAAGATTTACGATGCCAGCTTTGTCACACTTGGCGTGGGCGCGTCGCGCAAGTTCGCCGGAGAATCGACAGCGTTTGTCACTATTTCAACTGGCTATCAGAACGATGTCGGTGGCAACCCGAGCGGCGATAGGGGTCAGCTTCGATTGCGCGTAGGCGCCGACGCCGCCATCCTGCCCCGCTGGAAACTGATGGGAACCGCCGCCTGGGAGCGCGGCCAATACAACCGGATTGACCCGTCGTTCCTGACCGAGCGCCTCGATTTCTGGACGTATTTCGAAGCGGCGCTGGAACATTCCCTGGCCCAGCGCACATCGCTGCGGCTCAGCCTTGCGCAAACGGACCAGCGGTCCAATATTTCCATTTACTCATACGATCGCACAGAGGGTTGGCTGACCCTGCGCTACGATTTCCGATAAGCACCACAAAACCTAGTTGATCAACGCGCCGCCCGATCGGGTGCGGCCGCTTGCCAATTCACGGCACGTTTCTTGCATGTATTGCCAGCAGGTTCACAACAATCGAATTGCGGACGGGCAGGTGGCAGAAAAAGGGAGCTTAGCGGGCGATTTCCGGGTCTTGACGGGTCGGCTCGCGGTTTTCTTCATGCTGGTGGCGATGTGCGCCGGGCAGGCCGTCGCCAGCACTGCGGGAGTATTTCAGTTTGTCGCGGGGGACGTACGGGTCGTCTTGGCCGCCGGTAGCGAGCGACCCGCCCGCAGGGGTTCGCCGGTAAGCGTGGGCGACACCATCCTTACGGCCCCGGCCAGCGTGGCTCAGATCAAGATGGGCGACGGCGCGATAGTTGTGGTGCAAGCCGAAACCCGCCTGACCGTCGCCGAGTTTAACTACACCGGCAAGGCGGACGGCAGCGAGAAGGTGCGATTCCGTCTCGAGCACGGCGGGATTCGTTCCGTGACCGGTGCGATCGGTCACAGCCGCCCAGACAGTTATCTGATCGAGACGCCGATCGCACACATCGGCGTTCGCGGCACCGATCACGAAACCTACCATTTCCCCGCTTCCGGCTCCGGCAAGGCAGCGACGGCGCAGGCGGGCACCTACGAAAAAGTCAACGTCGGACTGACGTACGTACGCACTCAGGCTGGAGAAGTGGTGATCGGTCCCAATCAGGCGGGTTACGCGGCGTCGGCGCAGGATAGCCCCCGGCTGTTGCCTGCGATCCCTGAATTTTTCAACCGAACCGCAGAGCCGAGGAGCGCCCAGCGCGGCGGCACCGGTAGCGCCAGTGATGTGCAAATTGCAGCCATCCGAAGTGCAGCACCCGCTAAGCAGGTCACTCAGTCCGTGCTAACCGAAAGCGGCATCAATCTGACTTCGGGCAGTTCCAGCAGCGCGTCCGGCACGGCGACGGGCAGCACGACGACGGGCAGCACGACTGGTACGACGACGGGCAGCACGACGACGGGCGCCACGACCGGCACGACGACGGGCAGCACGACTGGTACGACGACCG
>JAAOZY010000342.1 GCA_012274205.1 Betaproteobacteria bacterium | reverse complement strand
GGGCAGGACCGAGGCATTCGTCAAGAACACCCCCGACTTCTGGCGCAAACTGATCGACCTCAACCTGCTCGGGCCGATCGCGGTGTCGCGCGCCTTCCTCGATGACATGATCGAGCGCAAGTCGGGCAAGATCGTCATCGTTTCGAGCGATGCCGGACGCGTCGGCAGCCTGGGCGAGTCGGTCTACTCCGGCGCCAAGGGCGGCGCGATCGCGTTCACGAAATCGCTGGCGCGCGAGATGGCGCGCTTCAACATCAACGTGAACTGCGTTTGCCCCGGTCCTACCGACACGCCGCTGCTGGCCGCGGTGCCGGACAAGATCCGCGAAGCGTTCGTGCGCGTCACGCCCATGGGCCGTCTGGCGCAGCCGTCGGAGGTCGCCGACGCCGTGCTGTTCTTCGCCAGCAGCCGCGCGGCGTTCGTCACCGGACAGACACTCAGCGTCAGCGGCGGACTTACCCTGGCCGGCTGAGTCGACCGAATTCCAGTTTCCAATAACCGCATACGGAGAATCCTATGTACAAACTCAAAGCCGCCGAGTGGCGTCCGCAGCACTTCAAATGGGAAGTCCTGGACCGCGTCGGCACGATCACGCTGAACCGTCCCGAACGCAAGAATCCGCTTACTCTGGAGAGCTACGCCGAGCTGCGCGACATGTTCCACAAGCTGCAGTATGCCGAAGACGTGCGCGCCATCGTATTCACCGGCGCGGGCGGCAATTTCTGCTCCGGCGGCGACGTGCACGACATCATCGGCCCGCTGACCAAGATGGACATGGGTGGGCTGATCGCCTTTACCCGCATGACCGGAAACCTGGTGAAGGAGATGCGCACCTGCCCGCAACCGATCATTGCGGCCGTCGACGGCATCTGCGCCGGAGCAGGGGCGATTATTTCGATGGCGAGCGACCTGCGCTATGGCACGCCGGAGTGCAAAACGGCTTTCCTGTTTGTACGCGTCGGCCTGGCCGGCTGCGACATGGGTGCCTGCGCGATTCTGCCCCGTATCATCGGACAGGGACGCGCGTCGGAACTGTTCTACAGCGGGCGCGCGATGACGGCCCAGGAAGGACAGGCCTGGGGCTATTACAACGATATCGTGCCCAAGGACAAACTGCAGGAGCGCGCGCAGGCGATGGCGAAGGAGATTGCCGACGGTCCGTATTTCGCCCATTCCATGACCAAGAAATGCCTGCACCAGGAGTGGAATCAGACCATCGAGCAGGCGCTGGAGACCGAGGCCGAGGCGCAGGCGATCTGCATGCAGACCAAGGACTTCACGCGCGCCTACGAGGCGTTCGTCGCCAAGAAAAAGCCGGTGTTCGAGGGCAATTGAGGCGCTGCCGCACATGGGCCCGCGCCCGCCCGCTTCCGCGGCGGCGCGGCGCGCGGGCATCGGCTTGTCACGCGCGGTGTTCCCGATGAAACTGCCGGGACACGTGGCCAGCGTGGTTACTGACGCCAAACTGGTGGAGGCGCGGCGCGGGCAGATCCTGCGCGCCGCGGTAAAGCTGTTTTCGGACAAAGGCTACTACACCACCACCATCTCTCAGATCGCGCGCGAGGCGGGAGTCAGCACCGGCCTGATCTACCAGTATTTCGGCGACAAGGACGACGTGCTCCTGCTTTCGCTCAAGCTGGTGCTGGAGACCTACGAGAAGGAAATTCCGCCGCGCCTGGAAGGCATAGCGCATCCGGTGGAGCGGCTGTGCATGGCGCTATGGGCCTATTGCGGCATCGTGGACCGGTTGCGCGACGCGACGGTGCTTGCCTACCGCTCGACCAAGTCGCTGCGCCCCGAACGCCGCGCCTTGGTGAAACAAGAAGAGCTTCGAACCAACCGCCTGCTGCAGGACTGCCTGCGCGCGTGCATCGCCGGCGGGTACCTGCGCCAGGTCGACGAATATCTCCTGGTGTATCAGTACGTGAGCTTCTGCCACGCCTGGGCGCTGAAACACTGGGCTTTGCGCAAGAAGTTCAGCCTGAGCAAATACGTTGCCGGCGGCATAGACCTCCTGGTCGAACCTTTCCTAACGGCAAAAGGCCGTGCTGCGCTCGCCAAAATGCGTCGTCGCACCGCCGACTTCACGTACCGCGCGGCGCCGGCCAAACCGCCCAAGCAGGTGCGCCGCGGCGTAAGCGCAGGCAGGACGCCGTAACACAAACGGGCAGCCCGAAGGCTGCCCGTCGAATGCAAACCGCCCACGCCGGAGCGGTTCCCTGCCGCAGCTTACATGTGGTACGCCGTCTCCCCGTGGGAGGTCACGTCCAGCCCTTCGCGCTCCTGTTCTTCCGGCACGCGCAGGCCGATGACCATGTCGACGATTTTGTAGGCGATGAACGCCACCACACCCGACCAAACGAGGGTGGTGATAACCCCGGTCGCCTGGATCATAACCTGGCCCATGATCGAGTAGTCGGGGGCGGTCTTGTTGGCGACATAGTCGTAGATGCCGGTGCCGCCCAGCGCGGGCGCGGCAAATACGCCAGTGCCCAAGGCGCCAAGTATCCCGCCCACGCCGTGCACGCCGAAGACGTCGAGCGAGTCGTCCGCCCCGAGCAGGCGCTTCAGACCGCTCACTCCCCAGAGGCACAGCCCGCCGGCGATAAGACCCAGTGCGATAGCACCCATCGGACCGACGAAGCCGCAAGCCGGGGTAATCGCAACCAGCCCTGCGACCGCGCCCGAAGCGGCACCCAGCATCGAGGGTTTGCCCTTGAACAAGTTTTCGAAGAACAGCCAGGACAGCGCCGCGGCGGCGGTTGCAACCAGGGTGTTGACGAACACCATGCCGGCGAAACCGGTGGCTTCGAGGTTGGAACCGACGTTGAAGCCGAACCAGCCCACCCACAGCAGGGAAGCCCCGACCATGGTCATGGTAAGGCTGTGCGGCGTCATGGCTTCCTTGTTGTAGCCGATGCGCTTGCCAATTACATAGGCGCCGACCAAACCCGCGATACCGGCATTGATATGCACCACCGTACCGCCGGCGAAATCGAGCGCACCCTTCTGGAACAGCCAACCTGCAGTCGCCAAGGCTTTATCAGCCGCTGCCGCATCGGTGAACGCATCCGGACCGGGCCAGTACCAGACCATATGCGCAATCGGCAGATAAGCGAACGTAAACCACAGCGCCAGGAACACCAGCACCGCCGAGAATTTGACGCGCTCGGCAAATGAACCCACGATCAGGCAGGGAGTGATGGCGGCGAAAGTCAGCTGGAACGCGAGGTAGATGTATTCCGGAATCACTACGCCCTTGCTGAAGGTCGCTGCGGTCGAGTCACCAGTCATCCCCGCCAGGAACAAGCGCGAGAAGCCGCCGAAAAACGCGTTGCCCTCGGTAAAGGCGATGCTGTAACCGTAGAGCACCCATAGCACGCTGATCAGGCAGAACGTGACGAACACCTGCATCAGCACCGACAGCATGTTCTTGCTGCGCACCAGGCCGCCGTAGAACAGCGCCAATCCCGGGATGGTCATCAGAATCACCAGCACCGTGGCCACGAT
>JAAOZY010000341.1 GCA_012274205.1 Betaproteobacteria bacterium | reverse complement strand
CGAAAGTGGAAGCCTGCCTGGCCGAACTCACCGAGATTCACCAGATCGTCTACCGCCATGTGGGCACGGAACTGCTCTGGTGCACCAGCATGCCCTGCGGACTGCCGGAGGACGACAAGATTCCGCTCGGCCGCTACGGCAAGTCCAACCTGGGACGCGCCAAGACCATTTACCGGCAGGGCCTGGCGCACCGCTACGGCAGGCGCATGCAGACCATCTCCGGCGTGCACTACAACTTCTCCATGCCCGAGGCGGCGTGGCCGCTGTTGCAGCGCGCCACCTCCTCCGGCGGCACGGTTGACGCCTACCGCACCAGCGCCTATTTTCACCTCATCCGCAACTTCAGGCGCCATTCCTGGCTGTTGCTCTATCTGTTTGGCGCCTCGCCCACGGTATGCCGCAGTTTCGTCGCCGGGCACAAGCACGGATTGCAGGAACTCAACGCGGGCACGCTGTACCTGCCGGGCGCCACCTCGCTGCGCATGGGTCCGCTAGGCTACCAAAGCGATGCGCAATCCTCGCTCGCGGTGAGCTTCAACAGCCTGAAGAGCTATGCCGAATCGCTGAACGCGGCGCTGACCAGGCCTTACCCGCCGTACGAAGCGATCGGCCTGCGCGACGGCGAGAATTACCGCCAGCTCGGCACCACGCTGTTGCAAATCGAGAACGAGTTCTACGGCACCATCCGGCCCAAACCCCGCTTTCGCTCAGGCGAGCGGCCGCTGTACCTGCTGGGCGAGCATGGCGTCGAGTACATCGAGGTGCGCTGCATGGACAACGATCCGTTCTGTCCCATCGGCATCGCCGCCGACACCATGCGCTTTCTCGATATTTTCCTGCTGCACTGCCTGTTGCACGACAGTCCACCGGACACCCCGGAGGAGATTGCGGCGATGTCCTACAATCAGCATGAAGTTGCAGAGCACGGGCGCGACGCCGATCTGCGCCTGATGAGGAAGGGCGAGAACATCGCGCTCGCCGAATGGGGCAGCGGCCTGCTCGAGGATTGCGAGCCGATCGCGGCCGCTCTCGATCGCGCCCACGGCGGCAGCGCGCACCGCGACGCCCTGGCAGCGGCGCGTGCCGCCCTCGCCGATCCCTCGGTTACACGTTCAGCCCGCATGCTTGCGGACATCGGCCGCAGCGAGGACAAGTCCTATCTGGGCTTCGCCCTGGCGCAGTCGGAGCAGCACCGGCGCACCTTGCAGGCCCTGCCCCTGTCGGCCGAGGTCGATGCGCGCTTTGCGCGCATGGCCGAGGAATCGCTCGCTGCGCAGCAAAGAATGGAGGCGGCCGACAGTGTGCCGTTCGAAACCTACCGCCGGCAATATCTTGCGCGCGATCTGCTCAGCGGCGCGCAGCTGCGGGAGCAGAACTGAGGCGAGAGTGCGAAGCGGCGGGAAAGCGTGCCTGCGCAGTCGAGCAGAAGTCTTAGAACCCGTTGCAAAATGAAATTTTGCAACGCCTATATAGGGGAGTATGAGGGGAGGTATCCCCTCATATTGAAATAAACTCTTATTGGACTACGGTGTACGCGTCTTTGCCGCGCATGCGCTGCAGGAAACCGCCGACCTGGCCACCGATCGTTCGCATCGCCGCGAGCAGCTGCGGATCGGGCTCGCGCAGGTCGCGGCTGTTGAAGGCGAACACGCCGATGGTCCGGCCCTCGGCTTTCGCCGGAAAAACGAAGGCGCTGCGCACGCCGGACTCGGCTTTGAGGATGGAGGTCAGCGCGCGCGCGTCCTTGGCGACGTCCGCGATCCACAGCGGCTGCCCCGACTGCCACGCCTTTCCGGCCATGCCGACGCCGGGCGCGTAGGTGAACCCACGCGCGGCGTCGAGAAAGCCCTGCACCGCCGCATCCGGCACGCTCCAGTACTCGAGCGGACGCAGCACGCCGGCCGGCTCATCCACCAGCAGGAAGCGGCCGCAATCCCAATTCAGCGTCTGGCACACCGCGCGCAGCACCGCCGCCAGCGCCTCCGCGGTGTTGTCCGCGCCATCGAGGCAGCGCGCCACCGCGTATTCGAGTTCCAGCATCTGCGCGGCGCGCTTGCGCTCGGTGATGTCGCGGAAAATACAGACTGCATGCCACTTGGAGTCGACGCTCACGCCGGAAATCGAAACTTCGGTGACGATTTCCGCGCCGCCCTTGCGCAGGCCGGCGAGCTCCAGCGTCTTGCCGATGACCGGCCCCTGGCCGGTCTTCCTGAAATCGATGAAGTTTCGCTCGAACGCGGCGCGCTCGCGCTCCGGGATGATCAGCTCATGCAGCATCTTTCCGCGCGCTTCGGCCTCGGAGTAGCCGAATATCCTCTGGCCCGCTTCATTCCAGAACGCGATCCTGCCGCGGTTATCCATCATCACCAGCGCGTCCTGCGCGGCGGCGCTGACCACGCGCACCCGCTCTTCGGCCAGACTGTGCCGCGCCAGCACCTCGCGCATCATGTACATCGAGGCCACGATGAGCAGGGAGAAGCCCAGCCCCATCCAGTCGTCGGCGATCTGATAAATCTCGGCGTCGGCGCTGCCGCGCTCCAGGCTGTAGCTCAGAACGCTGCGAAACCATTGCACCAGCAGGGCTCCGGACAGCAATATCCAGCCCAGCACCCAGCCCGACAGGCGAATATCGGAAAACGCAAGGCCGATCCCGATCAGCAGGAGAAACAGGGACGCCAGTTCGAGCGATCCTGGCACCGTGACTATCCCGCGTGCCTGCAGCGCATTGGACAGAACCCGTTGAATACCGATTGAAATCTTGCCGGCATGGCGGTCATTGTTTTTGGCACGGGCAAATTACACGCTATCCCGCACCTGCGCGTCAAGCGCCGCCGCGAAGGCGACGGCGGCAAGGCGCCGGCGGCAGTTGCCCTGCGCGCCGCGCCCGCTTAGCCTATGCTAGTGAAAAACCCGGTGCCGCGCGCCGGCCGCGGAAGCTTGTATTGGAGAGGCTTGAACATGATTGCAATGACGCGATGCATGGTAATGCTGCTGGCGCTGCTCGGTGCAGGCGCCGCTTACGCCGGCAACGGCATCGTCCGGCGCTGAAACCCGCGCGCCAGCCGCACAGTCATGAATATCACCGGCATTCCCTTCGGCACAACCGACTGGTCTGAGGTCGAAGCGACCGAACACAAGGGCGAGCGCGGCATGGCGCGCTGGCGCACGCGGCAGTTCGGCAGCATCCGCGTGCGCCTGGTCGAATATACGCCCGGCTATCTCGCCGACCACTGGTGCTCCAAGGGACATATCCTGCTCTGCCTGGAGGGTGAACTGCACACCGAGCTGCGCGACGGCCGCAGCTTCGTGTTGCGGCCGGGCATGAGCTATCAGGTCGCGGACGGCGCCGAGCCGCATCGCTCCTCGACCGCCAAGGGGGCGAAGCTGTTCGTGGTGGATTGATCGCGGCATTTGCCGCCGAGCGCTAACGCCAGGCCCACACCGGCTGCTCCAGATGCGCCACGCGCGTGGCGCGGCCATGCACCGCCACTTCCATGAACTGGTACAGCACGGCAGCGGTCGGCGCATGCACCAGCGTGCCCAGCAGCGGATAGCGGATGACCGGCTGATCGCTCTCCGGGATCGCAACGAATTCGGGCGAACCGGGCTGGCTGAGTTCGGCCAGGTGCACGCGGTAGATGACCTCGACTTCCTCGGGATTCGCGCGCATCGGCGCATCCCCGTGCGCCCATGCGACGATGGGCGTGATCAGGTAACCGGAGCGCGTAGGGTAATCGTCCAGCCGTCCGAGCACCGCCTCGCGCGCCAGCTCCAGGCCGATCTCCTCGCGCGCCTCGCGCAGCGCCGCGTCCATGGCGGACTCGCCCGCATCGACGCGGCCGCCCGGCAGCGCGAACTGGCCTGAATGGGTACTCAAGTGCTTGGCGCGCAGCGTCAACACCAGTGCCGCCCCGCCGGCGCCGTCATCGGTAAGTATCAGGCACACCGCGGCGCGCTTCAGACCGCCTTCTGCCAGCTGTGCCGCTTCGCGCCGGGCCAGATTGCGCGCGACCCGGGCGCGCAGGCTGGCGTCGAAGCGCGGTTCCCTCATGCCAGAGCTCGCCGCGTGTGTGCGCAAGCGATTCAGTAGCCGCGCGCGCGGTCGACCAGCGCCAGCAGCGCGGCGCCAGCGAGGAATCGCCCGGTGTTGTCGGCGAACAGCGCCGCTACGGTTTCGTCCCGGTGGACATCGAGGCCGCCGATATGCGGCAGCACGGTGATGCCTTCGGTGCCCCAGAACGCATGATCGGCGGGCAGCGGCTCCTGGCGATAGACGTCGAGCACCGCCCCGGCGATGGTTTTCGCGCGCACTGCCTGCACCACATCGGCATCGACGACCAGCGCGCCGCGGCCGAAATTGAGCAGGTAGGCGCTGGCGCGCATGGCCTGGAAGCGCGCCGCGTTCATGATCCTGTCCGTCTGCGGCGTCAGCGGCAACAGCAGCAGCACGAAATCCGATTGCCCGAGCACCGCGTCGATCGCCGCCGGCGCATAGATCCGGTCCACATGGGGCACTGGTTGCGGATCGCGCCGCGTCCCGATCACGCGCAGTTCCAGCGCGCTCGCTTTTTTGGCGAGCTCGCGCCCGATTTCGCCCAACCCGAGTATGCCCAGCGTCTTCCCGGCCAACGGCTCGGACACCCGGCGCACCCAGCGCCGCTCGCGCTGATCCAGCGTCGCCAGCGCGTAGGGTTTGGTCAGGTGAAACAGCGCGCCGAGGATGTTTTCCGGCATCGGCACCCGGTGCGTGCCGCGCGCGCAGCTCAGCGCGATGCCGGAGTGAAGGTCCGGGCGCGAGACCCAGTGCTCGACGCCGGCGGTGAGCGCCTGGATCCAGCGCAGCCGCGGCATTTGCGCCAGCATTCCCGGCGGCACCTGGCGCGCGAGCAGGATCTCGGTGCGCTCGAGTTGCGAGGCGCTCGGCTGCTCGGCGGAGCGCAGCTGCTGGATGTCCAGGCGCTCACCGAGTCCGGCGCGCGCCAGCGCCTCGGCGTAGATGCCGGCTTCATCGAGCCACAATAGTGCAGTTGTCATAAAGTGGCGTCCCCAGGGGGATTCGAACCCCCGTACTCACCGTGAAAGGGTGATGTCCTAGGCCTCTAGACGATGGGGACTAAAGGGCTTGGTGCTAACCAGATGGGGCTGGTCGATGTGGTGGAGGTAAGCGGGATCGAACCGCTGACCTCTTGCATGCCATGCAACAGCTTTTTCGCCGTTAATGCCTTGATTTTACAAACGTACCACCAGTGTGCGGCGCATAACTTCAGCGTTTTAGCCCCTCTTAACACCCGCATCCCTGCTAATGGACTGACTTTCAATGCGCCGCGAAAAAGGACGCATTGTAACCGAGCGCTTGCAGCCTCTGCAAGTGCAAAACAGCGTCGGCACCCCGAACCACCGCTGCCCTTCGGTCACTCATTAGGCGAAAGTCAGCTACCAGAGTGTTAACCTGCCATTGAAGCAGAGATCGCCAATAGCGGCTGATCGGCCAATGCGGCCATTGACGCCGCAGTACGCTGAAGTCCGGTTAGATGCCAAGCCGGACGCAGGTGTGAAAGAACTGCCAAACGGCTCGCTTTGACGTTCCCGCTACTGCGCAAGCTGAAAGGCCGGTTCTGACGGCAAAAGGTTCGCGCGCGCGGCGCCGACGCCCCCTACACTTTGCCCTGCCGGGCCAGGGTGGAAGCGAACTGCGCGATATCGTTGATCTCGGGCAGGTCCTTCCTGAAAAGACGCAGCGTTCCGGACGGATCAAGCGAGGCCGTTTCCAGTCCCTGCGAGGAACGCTGACTCCCGACGAAGTACAGCCACGCGAGGCCGCCGAAGATGAAGCGGTAACACGTGAGGCCCTGTACCCGTCGACGGATCGGCTGATCGACGAGATCGCGCACAACGAGGCCCTCGTGAAAGACGACGAGCATCATGCAGCCATATTGCCAGGGCTCACCGGGATCGTTCCGAAGGAGCAAAGCGCGCAGACGTGCCTCGTGCGCGTCTCCGAGCGAGACGTGTCTGAAGAAGTCGAGCTGCGACACCGACGCCCGCCAAAGAACCGACAACTGGAATAGCTTCAACGCCTGGTAGTCCACCCCGCGAAAGACCACTGTAGGCCCGTCAGGCTCGGGGCGAAGTGACCCATCGCTGAACATGAGCCGGCTCACGTAGGCCTCGTGCACCGAAAAGCGCTGCTCGCAGGCGTCACACAGCAGCTTCTCCCGCAGACCCTTTTGCCTGTAACGGTTGCGCACCTCGCTGCTTAGGACGTGAAAGCGATGAAGGTCCTCATCGTAGAGCGGCCCGAAAATGAACTCCGGGATGATGTGGGACTTGCGAAGCTCGGCCGCCTCGCCGCACAGCGCGCAGCGCATTTCAGTCGGGCGCCACGCCAGCAGCGTGCCGCGATGGGGCGTCAGGCGGGATCACTGCTATTCGTCGATACGTTTGCCAAGGCTGAGGTTGAAGAAGAACTCGTCGGCAAGGGACGTATGCTCCCAGGAGATCTGCTTTTGCAGCGTGGCCGCGCTCAGCGTGTTGCGCACGCGCTTGAACATGTTCTCGATGGAGCAATCCGGCGTGCGCAAGTGTTGCAGCAGCGCCTGTGTGTAGGCGCCGTTTCGGCCACTGCCGTCGGAGGCGTACTGCCCCGGAGAGGTCGCATACGCTATCCCTTGGAATGAGCTGGCTCAGAATTGAGACATCAGCCACATCATCGGTCTTGTTGCCATCATGCCGCCGGGCCGCAACAATTACCGCCTGACCTCGCTTCTCCTGCACTGCAGGATCAAGCTGCCCCCATACGTCCCGAATCTTCGTGGCAAGGACATCCTGATCATCTGGGACCGAATCACCCAGCTCAGGCAATGTAGTCAACAGCAAGGTCGCATCGAGGCCCTGAGCAGCAGCAATGACGTCTTCCACTGACACGTTTTCGTCATTGGCGTCGTCAACGTATACGACGCGAGCCACATCAAGAGTATTCAAAAAGCTTTCTACTGCCGTTTGCGCTTGTACAAGGTCTTGGTCATTCATGGATCGCACCCCGTAGGTCGATCTGGAACTTG